>JAEUJL010000022.1 GCA_016794835.1 Gemmatimonadota bacterium
TGCCAGGTCGATGGCCGCTGGCGCGAGATCCGGGTGTTCGATCGCGAGCAGGGCGCGCACGTCGTCCGCGGCCGCGTAGCGCGGCACACCGCGCGCGCCGGCCAGTCGCACCGCGAGGAGGATCACAACGATGGCGATCGCCGGAAGCACCCACATGCCGTCAATGTGTGAGCGCGGCCCGCCAACGAAAAGGGACGGCGCGTGCCGTCCCGTCCTACCACCAACCGTGCGCCGTCAGGACGCGGCTTGCAGGTAGCTCCGCTGTTCGGCGAGGGCGATCAGTCGCTTGACCTCGCCGAGCTCTTCCCGGTCGATCTCGCGCTCGACGAGGAGGTGCGAGATGAGGGCGGTGGCGCGGCCCTGGAAGAGCGAATTGGTGAGCTCGCCGACCATGGAGTGGCGCACCACCGGTTCGGTGACTTCGGCCTTGTAGATGAACTGGCGCCCCACCGTCCGGTGGCTGACCACTCCCCGCTTCTCGAGTCGCGTCAGCAGGGTTGCGACCGTGGTCTGGGCCAGGCTGCGGTCGGGCATCAACCCTTCCTGGACGTCGACGACGGTACACTCACCCCGGTCCCAGAGCAGTCGGACAATGGCGAGCTGGAGATCGGTGAGGTGGACGGGGATCTGCATGATCGGCTCTCACGGCTGCGGGAACGGAACGGGGTGCACCCTTGGACACCGAGGCCTGTACGACGGTTTGCGGGGCCGGGTTTCTCGGGTGGTCGCAGCTGGTCAGACCCCGCCGGGACCCGAAGGGTCTGGGGGGTGGGACCATTCGTTTCGCCCCGGTGGCGAGTCGTGGATTGACGGGTATCACCCGCAGGAATGCGGGGAGCGCAGTCCCCCGGGGAGGCGGGGCACACCGCCCCCCCTCCCCCCATTGCCGGCGTCGGCTCGGACCCGGACGCCGGCGGGCCCGGCTACGGCCGCTTGCGGTCGTGCCAGTCCGTCCCCTTGGCATTCGACTGCAGGGCGTCGTCGTTGACCCAGTAGGTCGGGCCGAACGGCACCTGCCGAGGCCACACCTCGTCGAGCGACATCGCGTCGTAGAGGCGGCCGCCCTTCATGACAAACTGCGCGTCGGCGGTCTTGCGGATGTCCTGCAGCGGGTTGCCATTGAGGACGACCAGGTCCGCGAGCTTCCCGACCTCCAGGCTGCCGAGGTCCTTGTCCGCCCCGAGGAAGCGCGCCCCATGCAGCGAGGCCACCTCCAGGGCGCCGTGGTTGCCTAACGCTGACGCCCCCATCCACAACTCCCAGTGCGGCGCCAGCCCGTGATGCTCCCCGTGGCTGCCTAACGCGCCCCACCCGCCCTCGGCAATGATGTCGGCCATCGCCTGCGCGATGAACCCCCAGGCGTAGTCCGTCTTCGGGCGCAGCGTGCGCACGCGGGTGTGCGGGACGAGCTGCCGCCACGGGAACCACTTGCGCTGCTTGGCGTCCTTCCAGACGTCGGACTCCTGGAACCAGTACTCGATGCTCCATGCGCCGGGGCCCGACACCACGAGGGTCGGCGAGTAGGTCGCACCAGCCTTGCCGAGGAACTTCGCGCCATCGCTGTACATCGGGACTTCACTGAAGGAGTGTTCCCAGGCCGTCTGCCCATCCATGATGAAGCCCAGGTTCTCGAAGAAGAAGCCGCCTTCCGAGGTCTCGTTCATCCCCACCTGCCGCGACGCCTCCGCCATCCACTGGCGCTGGTCGCGCCGCGGCTGCGCATACTGCTTGATGGAGACGGCACCCCAGTCGGCCATCTTCCTCACCATCGCCAGCGCATCGCGCGGGTTGTTGATCTCGTTGGCCCGCGCCGCATCACCCGCCGTGATGTTGTCGCCGGTGCTGAAGCCGCGCGGCCCGATCATCTCCCCGGCCTCGATCAACTCGGCCGTCGGGAACATGTTCTGCGAGTACATGGACACGTCCAGCGTCGTGGTCACGCCGTACGCGAGATAGATCGCCTGCTCGAAGTCGTGCCGTGGGCGCATCCCGCGCCACTCGCGATAGTGGTGGGCATGCATGTCGACGATCCCCGGGATGATCGTCTTGCCGCTCACGTTGATCACCCGGTCGACCCCGCGGGTGGCGCAGCGACCCACGCAGGTGATGCGGCTCCCCGTGACCACGATCGTGCCGCGCTCGATCACCTCGCGCTTGTTGAGCGTGACGATGCGGGCATTGGTCAGGGCGACGGTCCCCGTGGGCACGTCGCGCGGCACACTGAGGGCCAGCTTCAGGGTATCGGTGCGCCCGGTCTCCATGTGATGCACATAGAAGGCGGCCCCGCTCCCGTACTCGAGCGTCGTGCGGTCGCGCCAGCGCGGAAAGAGCCCCCCGTCGCGCGTGAGGGCCGTGACCGGGAACTGCCCGCGGCG
>JAEUJL010000062.1 GCA_016794835.1 Gemmatimonadota bacterium
CCCCCGGCGAACGGTGCGGCCATCCCTTCCGGGGCGGCGGTTGACGCCGTGGTGGTGGACTGCTGGTTCGCGACCATGATGACCACGGCGAGGAGCGCCGCGCCGGCGACGACCCACGGCATGACGGAGCGACTCTCAGAGGGGGCGCTGGCGGGGGCGCGGCCCGAGGGGCGGTTGCCGGCCATGCCTGCGCCGCAGCGGTGGCAGAACTGAGCCCCCGGGGTGAGGAGGGTCTGGCACGAGGCGCAGCGGGCGCCGATGAGGGCAGCCCCGCATTCGGAGCAGAATTTTCCCGAGGCGTTGGCGCCACAGCCGGGACAGGTGGTCGATGAGGCGGTCATGGCGCGAAATGTAGGAGATTGCGAGCCGAACCGGTGTCATCCCGGCCCCGGCGCGCGCATCTTCCCTGCATGCGGAACCAGTTTGCCGGGGCCTCCCCGCAGGACATCCTTGCCTATGCCGCGGCGCACAATGTGCGCTTCCTGCGGCTGCAGTTCACCGACATTCTCGGCGTCAACAAGAATGTCGAGATCCCACGGTCACAGTTCGAGAAGGCCCTCGCCGGCGACATCCTGTTCGACGGCTCGTCGATCGAGGGGTTTGTGCGGATCGAGGAGTCGGACATGCTCCTCGTCCCGGACCTTTCGACCTTTCGCGTCTTTCCCTGGGGTGACCCGGAGAGCCGCGTGGCCCGGCTGATCTGTGACATCGCGGCGCCGGATGGCACGCCGTTCGAGGGCGACCCGCGTCGGGTGCTGAAGCAGCAGATCGCGCGTGCCGCGTCGCACGGGTACACGATGAATGCGGGGATGGAAGCCGAGTTCTTCGTGTTCAAGTCGGCGCGTGAGGGGGAACCGGCGACGGCGACGCACGACGTGGGTTCCTACTTCGACATGGCGCCGGCGGACCTGGGCGAGGATGCGCGGCGCGCGATGGTGTCGACGCTGGAGCAGATGGGCTTTGAGGTGGAGGCCGCGCACCACGAGGTGGCGCACGGCCAGCACGAGATCGACTTTCGTTATGCGGATGCGCTGACGACGGCGGACAACATCGCGACCTTCCGGTTTGTCGTGAAGTATGTCGCGAACCAGTTCGGGCTGACGGCGTCGTTCATGCCCAAGCCGATCTTCGGGCAGCCCGGGAGCGGGATGCACACGCACCAGTCGCTGTTCAAGGATGGCGTGAACGCCTTCTGGGACAAGGGCGCCCAATGGGAGTTGAGCCCGGTGGCGTTGCACTACATCGGCGGGATCCTCAAGCATGCCCGCGGCTTTTGCGCGATCACGAACCCGCTGGTGAACTCGTACAAGCGCCTGGTGCCGGGGTACGAGGCCCCGGTGAACGTGGCGTGGTCGATGCGCAATCGGTCGCCGTTGGTGCGCGTGCCGGCGCGCCGTGGCACGGGGACGCGTATTGAGGTGCGGGTCCCGGATCCGTCGGCCAACCCCTACCTCGCGCTTGCCGTGATGCTGGCGGCCGGGCTGGATGGGATCGAGACGAAGGCGGACCATCGGGAGCCGGTGGACACGAACATCTTCGAGATGTCGTTCCGCGAGAAGCGGCGCTTGCGCATCGACGACCTGCCGCACGACCTGAACGAGGCGTGTGACGAGCTGGAGAAGGACGACGTGATCCTCAACGCGCTGGGCCGGCACATCGCGACGCATTTTCTCGATGCGAAGCGGCAGGAGTGGCGCGACTACATCACGCAGGTGCACCAGTGGGAGCTGGAGCACTATCTATTGAAGTACTGAGCAGGTGCAACACGGGCAGCGTAGGAACAGCCAACTGATGCGGCACGGGAAGCACGGGCAGCCCGAGCGGCACGCGAGGCGTGCTCCCCGTACGGCCCCGGCTGCTCGTACCGCTCGTGCTTCGTAGTGGCTGTTTGCCTTCCCGTCGTCCCTTCCTCACGCCGTTGTTTACCGATGCAGCACGAGAAGCACGGGCAGCCCGAGCGGCACGCGAGGCGTGCTCCCCGTACGGCCCGGGCTGCTCGTACCGCTCGTGCTTCGCAGTGGCTGTTTGCCGTTCCCGTCGTCGCTTCCCTCACACCGTACTTCCCCGTTCCCTGAATTTCGCCGACGCGCGAATCCTTTCCGGGTGATCGTGTCTCTCTCCTGGTGAATCACCCATCACCGGAGACTCCCCATGGCTGCCACTGCATTCTTTGCCCGTAACGAAGGGACCGCTGACCGCGCGGTTCGCATCCTGCTTGGTGTTGCCCTGCTGTACTTCGCCTTCAGTGGGCGGGGCGTGTGGGGGTATATCGGCATCGTGCCGCTGGTGACCGGGCTGGTGGGCAGCTGCCCGCTCTATTCACTCCTCGGCGTGAATACGTGTCCCGTGAAGCGGTGAGTGTTCCCGAGCAGGAGGTGGATGCCATCCTGCTCCAGCGGACGGCAGCGGGTGACGACGGCGCGTATCGCGACTTCGTCGTCCGGCACGAGGCCGGGGTCTGGCAGCGCGCGCGGACCCTGGCCCAGGACACGGCCGATGCGGAGGACCTCTTGCAGGAGGTCTTTCTTGCGGCGTGGCGCGCGGCGGGGACGTACCGCGGCGGCTCGGCGCGTGCGTGGCTGCTGACGATCCTTGGGCATGCGTGGTCGCGGATGCGTCGACCGTCGCGCCAGGAGGTGGTGGAGGACACCGAGACGCTGGAGTCCCTCGCGCTGCGCGCCGGGTGGGGGACGGTGGGGCCGCTCGCCGAGGACGAGGCGTCGGCGACGATCGCGGAGGCATTTGCCCGTTTGTCCGATGAGGACCGGCGTCTCCTCACCTTGCGCGACATCGACGGGGTGAGCGGGGAGGAGAGTGCGGAGATGCTGGGGCTGACGGTCCCGGCGATGAAGAGCCGGTTGCACCGGGCGCGACTGCGCCTGGCGGCGGCCTACCAGGAGGTGCGTGATGGATCCGCTTGATGTGAAGGTTGCGGGGCTGTCGTGTCGCCAGGTGCTGGGCCACCTGGGGGATTTCCTCGACGGCGACCTTCCCGCGGAGACGCTCGCGGCGGTGCAGCAGCATCTCGCGGGGTGCCAGACGTGCGAGCGGTTTGGCGGGCGCGTGGCCACGGTGGTGGCGGCGTTGCGCGGGGGAAGTGGCGCGGGTGGGGACGTTCCGGCCGACGCGCACACCCGGCTCCTGGCGCACCTCGCGGCGAACCGTCCGTGATGACGAGCGCCAGGATGGGCCGCACGGCGGACACGGCCCTGCCAGGCTACGGTTCTGGCAGGTAGGGCACCAACCGGCGAAGCGGTTCTGTGGGGGTGGCAATCTCCTCGTACAGGTATGGCCATCGTGAGGTGTCGGCCAGGATCAGTTCCCGATTCAGCGGTCCACGATCGTGCGCGATCCAGACGCGTGCGTCCCGCAGGAAGGGGGAGTTGCGAACCAGCGACTGATGGAAGCTGTGCGTCGGCGCATAGCGCACGAACACGAGCAGGCGATCACCGGGAAGCGCACGCACGGCATCGTCGAACTGTCGCACGTAGCGCCCTCTCTCCTCGATGGCCTGGCGTGCCGCGGGGACCCGAGCGGCCAGGAGGCCCAGGGAGATGGTGGCCCACAAGCCGGCGCTGACCGATGGCCTCCACCGCCACCGTCGTGCCGTCCACGCCGCGGCGCGCATGGCCCCCGACGTGGTGAGCACCGCGGCCCCTGCGTACAGGGTCAGGTAGTAGGGGCGCCACTCCGGATCGTGGGCGTGCACCAGGTAGAACACGAACACGAGCAGCGTACCGCTCACCATCAGGCGACCGCTCCTGGCGCCGAGCCCGAGGGTGGCCAACAGCGCAAACGGCACGACGAAGAGGCCCCAGCTGTCCGACGCGATGCCACGGAGCCTCTGCGCCGCGATGCGCGGAAGCTGGTGGAGCGTGTGGTTATCCTGAACCGTCAGGTGATAGCGTCGATACGCATCGAAATCCGCCGGGAGGTCTCGGTCAGGCACGGTGTGGTCCGTGACAAAGCCTAACGCTTCGAAGGGCATGTACTCCTTCGAGTACTGTGCGTACGGCGACACACGGGGGTCCCCGGTCACGCCGGCGCTCCATGCCATCCAGGCCCCGGCGAGGAGCGTCGCTCCGGCCGCTGCCACGGCGAACCCGACCAGTCGCTTCGAGCGCAGTTCGGCGATGGCCGTTGCTCCCGCCAGCGGTGCGAAGAGGGCGAGGGCCGTCAGTGGGCGAATCAACGCACCGGCCACCGCGGCCATGGTCAACGCGACCAGCCACGCCCACCCGGTGCCCCGGCGACGATGCTCGAAGACCGTGACCGCGACCAGGAAGGCGCACTCGACGGAGCTCTCCGAGAGGTAGCTCGGTCGAAAGACCAGGCTTCCGGGAGCACCAAGCCACTGTGCCATGGCGGCCAGTGCCCAGAGTGGCCCGCACCAGCGGCGCACCAAGTGGAAGAGCAGCGCTCCCGAGACGCCCGTGACAAGGAGCGGGATGAGGCCCGGCAGCCCAACCCACACCCCCGGCGTCAGTAGCGCGGCGTGTCCCGGCGGGTACTTGGCGGTGAGTCCGGGCTCGGCCAGTACGTGGAACTGCTCGAAGAACCAGGGGATCGGGGGGCGTTCCCCCACCAGGCGGAGCCGCGCAAACAGTTCCGCCTGAAGACGGTATGCCGCCTCGTCGTGGATGATCGGACCGGCGGCCAGCGAACCCCAGACATACCACGTGACGCCGATGCACAAGACGAACACCGCGAGCGTCGCTGCGTGATCGCGGAGGCGGCGGCGCGGCGCCTCGCCCCCATCCGCAAGATGCCTCCCGGGATGGGAGGCAGGCTGGGGCTCAACGTGCTCAGTGCCCGGCACCGTGTGCGCCGTCGTCTGGAGGGTTCCTCACTGGCCGGTGCGCTCCGTGTGCATCTTCACCTGTGGCGGCTCGGCGACCTAACCAGCCGCCCTTCGCGTCCGGTCATCGCATCCGGGTACGGAGAGTGCGCGTCCGTCGGGCTTGGGTCAATGGCGCTCCGTGTGACAGGGACACACTCGCTGGGACGCCCTGAAGGCGGAGTCGAAGCGGTGCGGACGACACGACACGGGGCCCCGTATCCTTGCTCGCGACGGATCGCTCGTCCGGGGAACAGCTGAACGTCCCGCCAGGTTGGGTGGCTCGCTCCTCCAGCTTCCCCGGCCATGTCTCGGTGAACACCCGCTGCCATGGCCTCGGCGAACAACCTCGATCGTGCCTCGGGGAACGCCTTCGTTCATGCCAGGTCTAAGGAGCGTTGCACTTGACGAGCGATCGAAGGATCGCTCGCTGCGCACGCTCTTATTCGACTCCCTCGCAAAAGTGAACCCGGGCGTTAGGCAGTTATTGACGGGAGTAGTCTTAGCGTCAACGAACGCGCCTGGGGAGGCTATGTGTCGCCCGACCGGCCGGTTTCTCGGCGTCACCCTGAGCAAGCCGTAGGGGTGCGACCATAGATTGGAGCATGACTACGATCCGTCCCCGGCGACGCTGGTGGCGAGGGCTCGCCCTCACGCTCGGCGCGCTCCTGGTGGCATTCCTGGCGTTCGCCATTCCTCGGCTCGGGGAGGAGTTGCCGCCCCCAGCCACCGACCGGCAGTCGGGCCGACTCGCCAACGTGACCATCTTCGGCGCGACCGGGCGGGTGGGCGAAGGTATCCTGACCGCCGCTCTCCGAGACACGGCGGTGACTCGCATCCAGGTGGTGACGCGACGCACGTCGCCGACGATCGAGCGCGGGCTCGCCACGGGAAAGGTCAGCTCGGTGACCCACGACGACTATCTCGACTACGGCCCGCTCACCGCGGTCCTGGCCGAGACGGATGTGATCTACTGGGCGATCGGTACCAGCACGTTGAACGTGGATAGCGCGGGGTATGCCCGGATACACCGCGAGTTTCCCAAGGCGTTGCTGCGCCAATGGGCGGCGGTGCACGGGCGGGACCGCCGGCCGACGTTGCACTACATCAGCGGTGCCGGCGCGGATCTCGCGGCCTGGGCCCGATGGGCGCGCGAGAAGGCGCGGGCCGAACAAGAGCTGACGGCGCTGGGTGAGCAACTCGGGGTGACCGTGATCTCCTATCGGCCAGCCGGGGTGGCGCCCGT
>JAEUJL010000067.1 GCA_016794835.1 Gemmatimonadota bacterium
GCAGGACGGCAGCTCGCGTGGCCGGGACCCGGGCGCGGTGGCCGAGTGGCGACGGACCACGCAGGCGCTCCGTCCGTCGTGCAACGTCGCGACGATGGTGGGGTTGGGGAGCGTGCGTGGCGCCGTGGTCGGGGATGACGACCGCCCGGCGACTCCCGCCGAGCTGCAGCGGATGGTTGGGATGGTGCGGCGTGCGCTGCTCGAGGGGGCGGTGGGCGCGTCGTCCGGGCTGGAATACACGCCGGGCGCCTTCGCCTCCGAGGCGGAGTTGGTCGCGCTCTGTCGGCCGCTGGCCGCCCGCGGCCTCGTCTACGCGACGCACATGCGCAACGAGGACGATCGCCTGCTGGACTCGATCGCCGAGTCGATCGCGGTGGCACGCGGAGCCCGGTGCGGGTTGCAGGTCTCGCACCTCAAGACGCAGGGGCCCCGGAACTGGGGAAAGCTCGACGAGGTCTTTGCCCGGGTGGACGAGGCGAAACGCGGCGGCATGGACATCGCCTTCGACCGGTATCCGTGGATCGCGTACCAGACCGGGCTCACGAACCTCTTTCCGGTGTGGAGCCGCGACGGTGGCACGGACGCGTTCCTCCAGCGGCTCGACGATCCCTCGACCGGCGCACGTATCAGGGTCGAGGCGCTCGCCAAGGTCGAGCTGATCGGCGGGTGGGACAACGTGATGGTGGCGTCGGTGCGGGACGCATCGGATCGGGCGGCGGAGGGGAAGCGCATGGGGCAGTACGCCGCCGCGCGTGGCGGCGATCCGTACGACGTCACGGTCGCCATGCTCAAGCGGAACCAGGGGAGCGTGGGGATGGTCGGCTTCGCCATGAGCGAGGAGAACCTCGACCGGATCCTGCAGCACCCGTTAGGCATGGTGTGCTCGGACGGCGGTGCCTACGCCATCGACGGCCCCACGCGTCGCGGGAGCCCGCATCCGCGCGGGGGCGGCTCGTTTCCGCGGGTCATTGCGACGTACGTGCGCGCGCGGAAGGCGCTGACCCTGCGACAGGCGATCCAGAAGATGTCGGCGTTTCCCGCCGCGCGGGTCCGGCTCGCCGATCGCGGGCGGATTGCGACCGGGATGGCGGCGGACGTGGTCGTGTTCGATGCCGAGTCGATCGCGGAGCGTGCCACGTATGAGCAGCCGTTCCAGTATCCGGTGGGGATTTCCCTGGTGGTGGTGAATGGCACGGTCGCGCTGCGTGGCGGAGCGCGCGAAGGGGAGGGGGCGGGGGCGGGGCGGGTGTTGGGGCCAGGTGGCGGAACCAACAAGACGTGAAGCACGGGCAGCACGAGAGTTGAGTAGCACGGGGAGCACGTGTGCGAGCGCTGCGCTATTGCCGAACCCCCCGGGTTCAACGCGTCGGCCTGCCCTTCGGGGTTCCCTGGGCAGAACTGGGGCCGTATCGCTTCGCGCTGAGGTCCCGTAGAAGTCCGGGCCGGGTAGGTCGTTGCAGTTCAACGGCGAAAGCCGGGCCCCAGTGTCGTTAGGTCGTCTGACCGCCATGCGTCGATGTGGTATCACGTGTACTGCACCCTGCTCTCATGAACCCGATCGCCACCCGCTCCCTCGCCCTGGCTGCCGCGCTCGCGGTCGTCACCTCGCAGCCCTCGACCACGGCGACCGTGACGGTCACGGAGGGCACCTCGATGTCCGTCGCCGCATCGCGCGATGGACAGCAGCTGGCGATCGACCTGCAGGGGAGCATTTGGCTCCTCCCCGCCACCGGGGGAGAGGCGAAACGCCTGACC
>JAEUJL010000072.1 GCA_016794835.1 Gemmatimonadota bacterium
ACCCCGGTTGGACGGCATTTGGTAGAAGGAGCTGGCCTGCCCACGGGCGACGAGGTCGCGGAGCGTGGGCTGCGAGGTCGTGTCCTGCCCGGGGATGCTGTCGAAGCGGGCGACGATGGTGTCACCACGGAGCCAATCGCGTTCGGTGGACGTGATCTTGAGGGTGTCCACATCGCTTTCGGCGTACGCTCCGCGCACCGCGAACAGCTCGCGCAGGCGCTGCCCCGGCATGTGGACGTCGAGCGAATCCGCCGTGATCCGCCGCTCCTTGGTGACGGCATTCGCGCGCGAGGGGCCGAAGGCGAACGCGCGGTCCAGTCGGTTGTCGGTGACCCGCAGGTCCACCGTGTCCGCGGAGAGCGTGAGGTCCTTGCTCACCGCGCGAGCCGAATCGACGGAAAGCACGCGCTCCACCTTGCGCGTGCGCCCAAAGACGTCGATCACGCGGCCGGTGAGGGAGAAGGCGTCCTTGCCCTTGCTCTCCACCCGTGGGGCCTTCATCAGCCGCGAGTACTGCTTGAGGTTGTCGAGGGTGGCCGAATCGCCGCGGGCCGTGAGGTCGGTGCGGTCGAGTTCCACGCGCCCAAAGGCGGTGAACAGGGTGTCCCCTTCCCCGATGATGTTGTCCGCCACCAGCTGCACCGGATCCGGCTGTCGCTTGCCGACGGAGTCGGTCTCGTACATGTGCAGGGTCGGCCGCGCGGTCATCAGCACGCGGCTGGCGGTTCGCACGCCGCGCACGGCGCGGAAGTACTCAGCCCGTGGCCCGGTCATGCGCGAGGAATCCTTCATGACGACCACCACGTTGCCTTCGGCGACGAGTCGCTCCTCGGCCTGGTAGTACGTCAGCCGGTCGGCATCCAGGGAGACCCGGTCCTCGCGGTACTTCACCTTGCCGATGAGGTAGTACAGGCGGTTCTGCTCGTAGCTCTCGGCGGAGTCGGCAAAGATGCGCAGCGACTGTCCGACGCAGCGACCGATCACCCCGCCCCCGACGTACGACGTGTACTTCTGCGAGATGGGGTCCTTCACCGCGAGCCCCCGCGACTCGGGGGTATTCTCGAGGTCGAAGGTGCAGCGATTGACCGGTCGTTCCGCCGCGCGCGGGGGCGTCTTGCGCGCCGAGTCCACGGCCGGGGGCACGACGTACGGCACGGGGGTGGTGTCGCGCGTTGGGGCGGTCGGCATGGTGTCGACGCCGCTCGGGACGGGCGTCGGGACGACCACGGCTCGCGGGGTGCTGCGGCCACAGGCCGCGAGCGCGAGGACCAGGAGGCCGAGACGACGCACCGTGGAGCCACTCATCGCGACGGGAGCGTGACCTTGTTGCCGCTGGACTGGAATCCCTTGAGGACGCGCACCGCGTTCAGGTCGGGATCCGAGACAAACCCGATCCCGCGCAGGATGCGCCCGTTGCGCTCGCGCAGCTCAAAGGTGCTGTCCGACGAGATCTCGTTCCGGGTGGGATCAAAGCGCAGGTGCGGCGTGGTCAGCTTGCGACCGGCCACGCTGTTGACGACGACGTCCCCGCGCGCCTCCATGCTGCCCAGGCGGGAGTTGTAGGTCCCTTGGCGCGAGGTCAGGTCCGAGTCCTTGTCGCCCGCGGTCTGGAAGAAGGTGGCCTTCACGGCGCGCAACTCGGTGCGCGTGTTCTCCTCGAACATGTAGGCCGTGTCCGCCTTCACCTCGGCGCGACGCAGCCCTGCGTCGGTGACGAAGAACTGCACGCCGAACATGGTCTGGTCCGCGGAGTCCGCCGTGGTGGCCGGCGCCTTGGTGGCCTGGGTCGTGGTCTCCCGGCAGGCGAACGCGGTGGTGAGCCCCAGGCTCAAGACAAACCACCTCATGCCACCCCCGCGCGCATCAAGTCATGCAAGTGCACCACCCCCACGAGCTGCTCCTGGTCATTGACGACCGGCATTGCGACAATGCCGGATTGCTCCATCCGGTACACCACGGCGGAGGCAAGTTCCCCCTGGCGTGCCACTTTCGGTGCGCGCGTCATCAGGTCGGCCAGCCCCAGGTCGAGGGCGCGATCCGACCGCTCCAGCGTGCGCGTGAGGTCGCCGGCCGTGAAGACCCCGAGGACGCGCTGGTCGGCATCACACAGGGCGACAATCCCGCGGCGACGGGCGAGCATGAC
>JAEUJL010000084.1 GCA_016794835.1 Gemmatimonadota bacterium
CGGGCTGCCGGAATCGGGGCGCATCGGGCGGGTCATCATCCACCCGACCAACCCGGACATCGTCTTCGCCTGCGTCCTCGGCCGCACCACCGGGCCGCAGGAGGAGCGCGGGGTCTACCGGACGACCGATGGCGGGGCCACCTGGACCCGCACCCTGTTCGTCAATCCCAACACGGGCTGCTCGGGGATCGACATCGATGACAAGAATCCCGCGACGGTCATCGCCGGCACGTGGGAGGTCGAGATGAAGACCTGGGTGATGACCTCCGGCGGGCCCGGCAGTGGGGTGTTTGTCTCCTCGGACACCGGCAAGACCTGGACGCGCCAGGTGACCGGGATGCCCAAGTCGCCGGTCGGCAAGATCGACGTCGCGATCGCCCCCTCCAACCCCAAGCGCATGTACGCCCTCATCCAGACGGCGGACCAGGGGTCGCTCTGGCGGACCGACGACGGCGGCGGGGCGTGGAAGGTGGTGAGCTGGGACCGTCGGTTGATCGGTCGCGCCGGCTTCTACATCCGCGTGGACGTGAACCCCGAGAACGACCTCGAGGTGCTGGTGGCCAACTCGTCACTGCTGCGGTCGGTGGACGGGGGCGAGACCTTCCCGTTCGAGGGTGGCGGGTGCGGCGACTGCCACGACATCTGGTTCGACCAGCGCAACCCGGCCCACTGGGCCGTGACCGGCGACGGTGGCTGGGGCGTGACGCGCAACCACGGTCAGGCCTACACGCAGTTCGTCCTCCCCGTCGGCCAGATGTACCACGTCGCCATCGACGAGCGCACCCCCTACTGGATCTACTCCAACCGCCAGGACTGCTGCACCATGCGGGGGCCGAGCGACCGCCCGACCCCGGTGCCCAACGTGCCGTCGTACAACCTGCGGGGCGGGGACCAGGCGCTGCCCGGCATGTTCGGCGCCATCCAGCGCGCCAACATGTGGGAGCAGTCGTTAGGCGGCTGCGAGTCCGGGTTCACGATCCCCGTCCCCAGCGACCCGGAGCTGATCTGGGCGACCTGCTACGGCGCCACGGTGTCCCTGTACGACGGCCGCACCGGCCGCGCCCGCCATGTGTCGCCGACGATCCACACCCTGGACTCGGCGCCTAACGACGTCAAGTACCGCTGCCACTGGTCGGCCCCCATCGCGATCGACCCGTTCGACCACAACACGGTGTACCACGGCTGCCAGGTCATCTTCAAGACGACCAACCGCGGTCAGTCGTGGACGGTCACCAGCCCCGACCTCAGCACCCAGGACCCCTCGCGCATTGTCTCGTCCGGCGGGATCGTCGGGGACAACCTCGGCCAGTTCTACGGCGAGGTGGTCTTTGCGATCGCGCCAAGCCCCATGCAACGGGGGCTGATCTGGGCCGGCACGAACGATGGGCTCGTCTGGATCTCGCGCGATGGCGCGAAGACCTGGACCAACGTCACGAAGAACATCACCGGGCTGAAGGAGTGGGGGATCATCCGTCGCATCTACCCGTCGACCTTCGAGGCGGGCACCGCCTACATCGCCGTCGACTACCACCTGGTGGACGACCGGCGTCCGTTCATCTACAAGACGACCGACTACGGCAAGACCTGGACGCGCCTGAGTGACGCACTGCCGAGCGGGCATCCGCTCGACTACGTACTGAACGTGGTGGAGAATCCCAACCGCAAGGGGATGCTGCTCGCCGGGACGGGGCACGCCTTCCACTACTCGTTCGACGACGGCAAGACATGGACGCAGTTCAAGGACGGGCTGCCGGCCGCGCCCGTGTCGTGGATCGAGGTGTCGAAGGCGATGCACGAGGTGGTGGTCTCGACCTACGGTCGCGGCCTGTACGTCCTGCGTGACTTCTCGGTGCTCGAACAGAAGGACAAGGTCGTCGCTGACGCCGCGGTGTACGCCTATGAGCCGCGACCCGCCATTCGTCTCGGGCGGTCGGGTTCGGCGGACCTCGTGGTGCAGCTGAAGGATGCGCCGAAGGATTCGGTCATCCTCGAGGTCATGGACTCGACCGGCACCGTCGTGCGCACGCGCCGGTTCCGGGCACGCGCCGGACTGAACCGCTTCACCTGGGACCTGCGCTACGATGGCGCAAAGCAACCCGAGTTGCGGACCCTCCCCCCGGACAACCCGCACATCTGGGAGGAAGCCCGGTTCAAGGGGAAGGAAACGCGTGGGATCTTCCACTGGGGGATCCAGGGACCACAGACGGCAGGGGCCCTCGCCGCCCCCGGTCGCTACACGATGAAGGTGAGCGCCGATGGCCAGGTCGCCATGCGCCAGCTCACGGTGGTCAAGGACGCGGCCATCCCCAGCTCCGTCGCCGACCTGCAGGCCTCCACGCGCATGCAGCAGGAGATCACGAAGGACCTGAACGAGTCGGTCGACATGATCAACCGCCTCGAGGCCCTGCGGAAGCAGGTCGAGGACCAGATGAAGGCCAACCAGGGGAATGCCGAGGTGGTGGCGCGCCTCAAGTCCCTGGATTCCACCATGTGGTCGGTGGAGAACATCCTCCTCTCGCGTGCCGACGTGCACAGCGATGACAAGTACTTCATGGAGCGGTACCGGGTCTACATGAACCTCGTGTGGCTGAACGGCGAGGTGGGGACGGGAGCCGGTGACGTCGCCGGTGGGGCCGACTTCCGGCCCACCGATACCCAGGTCCAGGTGCACGCCGATATCCGGAAGGACCTCGCGACGGCGCGCCAGAAGTTCCGCCAGCTCCTCGAGACGGAGATCAAGGCGTTCAACGACCTGATGCAGGGGAAGGCCAAGGTCGTGATGTAGCCACCGGCAGGTTGCGGGCTTGATGATGTCGCCGGGGCCGCAACGACACTGGGCCCCGGATCATCGCTCGCCATGGCTCGCTCGTCCGGGGAGCATCGCGTTCCAGGATCGGCTCGGGACCTCGTTTCACCCAAGGTTTGACGCGTCCCGGGCTCGACCCGGGACCCAGTGTCGTTCGCTACTCCACGCGGATGCGACGGACCACGTCCACCACCGTCCCGTCGAACCGGTACCCGCGGACGACGATGCGGAGTTCCGCGATCGGCGTCGGCCAACTCGCCGTGATGGTGTTGGTGACCGTCGCGAGATCATCGGTGCACGGCGTATTCGGGCCGACGGGCTGGAGCCGCGGGAGGATGAGGAAGAAGTCCGGCCCGGCGCTCGTCTCGGGCACGCGGTGCTTGAGGCACGAGGAGCTCCCGAACACCGCATACCGGATGGTGAAGACGGCCCCGGCCCGGACGACGGCGGGGACCTCGAGCACCGTGCCGTTGGCCCCGAACGCCGGGGTTTCCACGACCGGTCGGGGCTCGACCCCGGGCTCCGTGGCGTGCGGGGAGGCGCAGGCGGCGGCCGCGAGCGCGAGCAGGGCAGAAAGGCGCATCGGAGACATGGTTGATACCTGAAGACGGTCGACGGGCCACCAGACCACTACCGACTCGTCCCGAGGTGGGCCATTGTCCGCCCACCTGATCCCCGTGCCTCGATGCCTGTCTCTCTCGCAGCCCTCCTGCTCGCCACCGCCGCCGTCGACTCCACGCGCTGGGTGGTCACCAACCACGGCCGCCCCGCGGGCGAACTCGTGGCGACGACGCGTGGTGATTCCCTGATCGTGCGTTTCGTCTTTCGGGATCGGAACCGCGGGACCCGCATCGAGACCCGGTATCGGCGCAGTCCCACCGGGGCGCTGCTCGGCGGGGAATCCCGCCCGATCCTGGGGGCCGGCGAGGTGGGGCGGCCCACCGAGTCCTTCCAGGTCGAGGGTGATTCGGTGATCACCGGGGATGCCCGGCGCTCCCTCACCCCCGGGGCCTGGGTGGGATTGCGCGCCTCGACGCCGTGGGAAACCGCGGCGATGGCGAGACACCTGCTCGCGCGTCCCACGCGAAGCGCCCCGCTGGTGCCGGTGGGCGAGGTGCGGGCGGCGGTCATCGCGGATACCACGCTGCGCGCGGCCGGACGCCCCGTGCGCGCGCGGCTCGTGATGATGGATCGTCGCGATGGCAGTCCA
>JAEUJL010000091.1 GCA_016794835.1 Gemmatimonadota bacterium
TAGGTGTAGAACCAGTCGTACCCCGGCTTCATGAGGAGGCCGGTGGCGACGGTGATCGCCTCATGGCCGGCGCCGGAGATCTGGAAGAAGATCTTGTTCTGTCGCTTGAGCTGGATCTCCTTGTCGTCGAGACGACGTGAGGTCAGCATCGTGCGGTAGACGCGCAGGAGGTCCGCACGGTCGAGGCCGGCAGTGCGCGAGGAGCGTTCAGCCCGGGTCTGGGTGGCCATGTGCAAGTATGGAATCGGGGAATCACCAGCGGCCGGAAAGATACCGGAGTGAGGGCCGATCTGCCTCCCGGTGAGCGCCTTGTTATGACGATCGAGGCATAAACCCGCAGCGTGTGAGGCCCCGCGACTGGCGCGATTGTGGCCCGCGTGGTCGGGGTGCGTTGCCTCGACGCCACAGGGCGTGTCCGTGCACGGTCCGCAAGGGCGGGGTCGCGCGCGGCTGGCGGGGGGCAAGGTGCGCCGTGCCAACGAGTTGGAGGACCCCACCCGGGGGTGGCCGTCCCGGTGGCACCAAGCGTGAACCGTGGAGGGGCACCACTGAACGGATTCGGGCAACATGGGAGTCGGGACAGCGCGCCACTGCATTTTCTGCGAGATCGTCCATGGCGCGGGCGAGGCCTCGATCTGTTACGAGGATGCGGATGCGATTGCCTTCATGGACATCCAGCCGGTGAACGCCGGCCACGTGCTCGTGGTCCCGAAGGCTCACTTCGACTCCATGGACGACGTCCCGGAGGAGCTCGCCCTGCACCTGTTTGGCGTCGCGCTGCGATTGTCCCCCATCGTCCGTCGCCTCGCGGGTGCGTCCGCCGTGAACGTGGTGGTGTCGTCCGGTCGCGAGGCGGGCCAGGACGTCTTTCACCACCATGTCCACCTGATTCCGCGCGTGGCGGGTGATGGGTTCGAGGTCCCGCTGCCGCACGCGGGGTCGAGCATGCCGGATCGCACGACCCTGGACGCGATGGCGGCGCGGATCATGTGCGCGATGCACGACCCGGTGCGCCGCGTGGTACCGCTGGGGGTCGCGGTTGCATAACGGGCGTTAGGCCCCCCTTGCGCCGGGCCGGGGGCCCATGGCATAACTAGGCACCCGTAGGTGCGCACACCTAACGGGATCGTCAGGCACCGGAGGCGAATGCCAGGCTCTCGTCAGGCAATCCGCACCAGGTACGCGGCGCCGCCTCACGGGCGGCGAGCTGCGCCTCCCCATGGCCTCACCCCCCTCACCACCCCGCCCCGGGTCGCCGGCGCGGGGTGTCGTCGTTTGGCGAGGTGTTATGCCCCAGCGCGGCTTCCTGCGCCTGCAGACCGGGCGCGACTCACGCGACCGACGCCACCGCTCCGTGGTGCGCCGTGCCCATCACCTGCGCGAACAGAAGCGGGCGCTGAAACATGCGACGCTCCGCGACTGTTGCCGCCGGTGCGTCTACTGCGCCGCGGTGCTGCGCCTGGAATTCGCGACGCTTGACCACGTGATCCCGGTGGCGCGCGGGGGCACCGACGCGCCGGGCAACCTGGTGGTGGCCTGCGGACCCTGCAATCGCCTCAAGGGCGACCTGCCGCCGACCCTGTTCTTCGCGCGGTATCCGTGGGCCGGGATCAACTTCGTCCGCTACGCGCGGGCCGTGCATCGCGCCCTCAAGCGGGGGGCGCGCCGAGCGGTTTCCCTCGCCCTCGCCGCCTGAATCCAGACGCCCATTCCAGAACACGGAAGCCCGGGAGGGACCGGGCCGGGGACCGGGGGGGCTGGCACGGGATTTTCCTTCGTTCCGACCGAATTTCGCGTTTCCGTCGGGCGGTGATGGCAGTCACAGAGCAGCGGGATCTCTCTCGCTGAACCAGCAGGTCAACTCAAGGCACGCATTCATGTTCTGGTCACGTCTCCTTCTTGCTCCGGCCCTCCCCCTCGCGATGGCGCTTCCGGCCTCCGGCCCGGTCCCGCCGCCGCCCGTCGCGCGCCCGGTCGTGGTGCTGGCGACCGGCCTGCCGGGGAACGTGATCAAGACGGTCACCGACCTCAACGGTGGGACGGTCCTGCCCGGCGATACGCTGGTCTACGACGTGACGGTCACCAACGCGGGGGGCCCCGACAACGCCCTCCAGGTCGCCCTCATCGACTCGATTCCCGCGAACACGACGTACGCCGCGGGCTCGCTCGTGATCACCTCCGGGCCTAACGCCGGGGCGAAGACCGATGCCGCCGGGGACGACCAGGGCTTCTTCGAACCGGCGTTCAATCGCCTGCGGTTCCGCCTGGGGACGGCGGCGACCGCCACGCTGAATGGCACCATCGCGGCCAACGCGAGCACCTCGGTCCAGTTCCGCGTCGTCGTGAACAGTGGCGTGGCGCAGGGCACGGTGATCTCCAACTCGGCGCAGCTCCGCTTTCGCGACGGGGGCACCAACGCGGAAACGGCGGTCGCCAGCCGCCCGCCGGGCGGCCCGATCGGCGGCACGCCGACCACCGTGACCGTTGAGCTGCCCGACCTCACGGTGGCGAAGTCGCACACCGGGAACTTCGTCCGCGGCGCCACCGGGAGCTACAGCCTGGTGGTCACGAACGCCGGTCCCGGCACCACGGCGGGCACGTATTCCGTCTCGGACGTCCTGCCGGCGGGATTGACGCCGACCCTGGCGACCGGCACCGGCTGGAGCTGCGCCATCGTCGCACAAACGGTGACGTGCAGCCGCTCCGTCGCCCTGGCCGCGGCCGCGTCGGCGCCGCCGATCACCCTGACGGTCAGCGTGAGCAACGCGGCGGCCAGCTCCATCACCAACACGGCGACGGTCTCGGGCGGTGGCGAGGCGAACGCCGGGAACAACTCCGCGTCCGACCCGACCACCGTGGTCGACCCGCCGATCGACCTGTCGATCGCCAAGTCCCACGTGGGCAACTTCGTCGGGCTCCGCCAAGGCACCTTCACGCTCACCGTCACCAACCAGACCGTGGCGACGGGCACCGGGCCGATCACCGTCACCGATACCCTCCCGACCGGCCTCACGTACGTCAGCGGCACCGGGACGGGGTGGAGCTGCGGCGTGAGCGGCCAGGTGGTCACCTGCACGAACCCCGGGCCCATCGGGCCGAACGCCTCATCGGCCATTGCCCTCACGGTGGACGTGGGCGCCGCGGCCTATCCCAGCTTCGTCAACCGCGCGTGGGTCGCCATTCCCGGCGACGCGGTGCCGGCCAATGACGTCGCCACCGACCCGGTGATCGTGGAGTCCATCCCCGACTTCGCGATCACCAAGACGGCGGGCGGCGCCTTTGTGGTGGGGGCGCAGGCGACGTATACCCTGGGCATCACCAACACCTCGAGCGGTCCCTCCTTTGGCGTGACCACGGTGACGGACACCCTCCCCACCGGGCTGACCTTCGTGAGTGGCACCGGCACCGGCTGGACCTGCGGTGCCACCGGACAGGTCGTCAGCTGCACCCAGCCCGCCGGCGTGCCGTCGGGCGCCAGCATTCCCATCACGTTGACGGTGGACGTCCTCGCCGGTGCGGCGCCTTCCGTCGTCAACCGTGCCCACATCCAGTCGCCGGGCGACGTCAACACCTCCAACAACTCGGCCACCGTCACGACGCCGGTCTCGAATCCCACGGGCGCGGACCTCACCATCACCAAGACCCACACCGGCAACTTCACGGTAGGGACCAACGGCGTCTATACGCTGCGCATCACGAATAGCGGGACCAGCGCCTTCACCGGGACCTTCACCATCTCGGACACGCTGCCGGCCGGCCTCACCTTCGTCTCCGGGCCCCCGCCGTGCCCCGCGGTCGGGCAGGTGATCACGTGCACCGTCACGACGACGCTCAATCCGGGCGGGGCGACGCAAGCGAGCATCACCGTGGCGGTGGGTGCCGCGGCGTTCCCGGCGGTCACGAACCGTGCCCACGTGGCCTCGCCAGGTGACGGCAATCCCAACAACAACAGCGTCGCCGACCCGACGACGGTGGTCTCCAACATTGACCTGGCGATCACCAAGACCGCAGCCACGGCGTTCACGGTCGGGAGTTCCGCGTCGTATACGCTGGCCATCGCGAACGTGGGCACCGCGGCGACGCTGGGCGCGATCACGGTCACGGACACGCTGCCCGCAGGGCTGACCTTCCAGTCGGCGACCGGTACGGGGTGGAGCTGCGGCGCTTCCGGCGCCATCGTGACCTGCACCAACCCCGGGCCCCTCGCGCCGGCGACCTCGAGCACGATCTCCCTCGGCGTGTCGGTGACCGCCCCCGCGTCGCCGAGTGTCACGAATACGGCCCACGTCGCCACCCCCGCCGATGCGGCCAGCGGGAACAACAGCTCCACCGTGGTCACCCCGGTGGGCACCGCGGCAGCCCC
>JAEUJL010000124.1 GCA_016794835.1 Gemmatimonadota bacterium
TCGTTCGACGTGATCTGCGGGATCCCGGACCTCCGCGTGGCCGCGGACCCGTACATCTCCATCGAGGGGGATGTCATCAAGGGGCGCATGCTGGAGTCGACGAGCGAGGCGAGCAACCTCGAGGCGATGGCGCGGACCTACTACCACATCACGCCGGAGACACCGCCGCGGGATGTGGCGCTCAACCTGACGCGGTTGCGCCATGCCGTGGAGCGTGCGGCGGCGACGCTGTCGTCGCTCGAGGCCACGCTGGGCCCCGTGACGGGTGAGCGCCTGCTCGAGGTCGGGTGTGGCACGGCCCCCATGCTGATCGCCACGGCCGACCGGTTCCCCCACCGGGTCGGGGTCGACGTCTCGTTTCGCTGGCTGGTGATGGCCAAGCGCCGCCTGGCGGACCATGGCGTGCGGGTCCCGCTCGTGGCGGCCTGCGGCGAGGCGCTCCCGTTTCGGGCCGGGGCGGTGGATACCGTCCTGATGGATTCGTACCTGGAGATCACGGCGGACCAGCGGGCGGCGTTAGGCGAGGCGGCGCGCGTGCTGGCGCCTGGTGGGCGACTGGTCGTGTCCACCCCCAACCGCTGGAGTGCCGGGCCGGACCCGCACATCGGCGTGCCCGCCGGTGGCCTGCTGCCCGCCGGCGTGGTCAACACCATTGCCAAGCAGCGGATGGCCCGCCCGCCGTTGCGCCACCTCCTGACCGCCCCCGGCCTGCGCCGGGTCCTGGCCCAGGCCGGGTTCGCGGCGCCGACCGTTGAGCTGGCGCGGGTCTCCGACGCCCAGCTCGCCACCGTCGGCCCCCTCGGCCAATGGCTGGGACGCACCTTCAACCGGTGGTGTGCCGTCCCCGGCGTGCGCGCGCTCCTCCGGCTGGTCGGGCCCATCCTCCACGCGAGCGCACGGCGGGCGTGACCCCACCGACCCCTGCCCTGAGCGTCGTCCTGGTGTCGTTAGGCGATGCGACCGCCCTCGGGCGTGCCATCACCGCCGTCGCCGCGGCCTGCGAGGGGATCGACGCCGAGCTGGTCCTTCCCCTGCCCCGGCCCCGGCATAACGAGGTCCCCGCCGCGCCACCGCGCCTCGCGCTGCGGGTCGTCGACACCGCGGGCGACGGCGACGATCCCTGGGCGTGGCGCGCCCTCGGCGTGCGGGCGGCGCACGCCCCCATCGTGGCGACCCTGGAGGACCACGCGCTGCCGGTGCCCGGCTATGGCGCGCAGGTCCTCGCCGCCCACGCGACCAACCCACGGGCCGCGATCGGGGGGGTCGTCACCAAGACGGCACCCGACGGCGCGACGGGCTGGGCGATGTACTTCCTCGACTATGGCCGGTACATCCCGCCGCGGACGGCCGGACCCACCGCCTGGCTGTCGGCGTGCAACGTGACCTACAAGCGCGCAGCGCTTGACCGGGTCGCCGCAAGCTGGCCGCATCACATGCACGAGACGACGGTCCACCTGGCCCTCCTCGCCGCCGGGGAGGAGCTCTGGCTGGAGCCCCGGCTCGTGGTGGACCAGCACCGGCAGCAGTCGCTGGCCGATGCGCGCGCGGAGCTGCGCCGCCACGGGGCGGCGTTCGGGCGGGACCTGGCCTCGCATCTCGCGCGGCCCGCGCGCGTGCTCCGCCTCGTGGCTGCCCCGCTGATTCCCGTCATGCAGGTGGCGCGCGCCGCGTCCCACCTGCGCCGGGCACCCCACCTGCTTCCTGCCTTTGTCCGTGCCACCCCCGTGCTGGTGGCCCTGGCCCTCGCGTGGGCCGGGGGCGAGCTGCGCGGGCTGCTCGGCCACCAGGGCGCGCGTCCATGATCGCGGCACACGCGCTGGTCCTCGGCACCTGGCTCCTCGCGGCGGCGGTCGCGATCGGGCTTGGGCGTGGCCTGCTGCGGCTGTTTGGTCTCCCGCGCGCGGGATGGCGCGCGCTGGCCACGGCCTTCTGGCTCGGGTACGTCGCGGCGATCGGGGTGCTGCAGCTCTGGCACCTCGCCTGGCCCATCGACGCGCGCGCGGTGGGGCTGCTGGCCGTCCTCTCGTTGCCGGGCTGGTGGGGCGAGCGACCCGCGCTGGGGGGTGGGCGGCCGGAATGGGTGTTGGCGCTGGGCCTGTGCGTGTGGGTCGCCAACCGCGCCCTTGGTCCCACGGCGTTGTTTGACACCGGCATGTACCACCAGCCGGCGGTCGCCTGGGCCAATGCGTGGCCCGCCGTCCCGGGGTTGGCCAACCTGCACGGCCGGCTGGGCTTCAACTCGGGGGCGCTGCTCGTGGACGCGGCCCTGGACCTCGGGCCGCTGGACGGCCTCGCGTTGCACGTCGCGAACGGGCTCCTGGTGAGTGTGCTGCTCATCGAGGCGGTCGGCGCGGCCGGCGCCCTGCGCCGCGGGAGCACGGCGGCCCCCGACGCCTTCACGGTCGCCATCGCGCCGTCGGTGGTGCACGCCGTCGTCCGCCAGGATGTGCGCTCCCTCTCGACCGACGCCGCTGTCGCCCTCCTCCTCCTGGTCACGATCCGGGCCGTGGTGTCCCTGTGGGAGTCGCGCGAGCGACGCCTCGGCGACCTGGCCGTGGTCACCCTGCTCGCCGCCGGCGCCCTGGTGGTCAAGCTGAGTGCCGCGGTCCTCGCCGCCGGGCTCGTGCTGGTCGCCCTCTCCGCCTGCTGGCCAGCGCTCCGCGCGCGGCCACTCCGCGCGGCGTTCCTCGCCGCACCCGCGCTGCTGCTCGTCGTTGGGTGGCTCGTCCGCGGCGTGGTGCTAAGTGGCTACCCGTTGTACCCCGCCACGGTCGCCGCCCTGGACGTCGACTGGCGCGTCCCCCTCGAGCAGGCGCGCGCGGAAGCGGCGTGGGTCACGATGAGCGCGCGCAACCTCAACACCAACGTCATCTACCCCGGCTGGTCCTGGGTGGCGCCGTGGCTCCGCGGTGTCGTGGTGCGCGGCGATCCCTTTGCGCAGCTGACCCTGCCGGTGCTGCTCGTGGCCGCCCTGCTCGCCGCGGCGCCGCGGGGTGCGCTGCGTTCGGCACCATGGCGCGGCACCTGGCTCGCCCTTGGTGCCGGTGCCCTCTTCTGGCTCGCCGCCGCGCCGCACACCCGCATGGCCCAGGGCCTGGCGTGGGGTGCGCTGGGCACCATGGTCGCCACCCTGGCGTTCGCGAGACCAACGATCCGCAGCTCCCTGGTCCCTGCGGCGGGGGCGCTGGCGCTGTTGCTCCTCGCCAAGCAGGCCGTGGGGGCTGCCGTGCAGGCGTCGGGCGCCCCGGTCGCCGCCGCCGTCGACGCGCTCGTCACGCGGCCCAAGGCGGGCGCCTGGCCCGCCCCACTCCCTGCGCCGACCCTGCGCGCCGCGGCGACCGCGGACGGACTGCCGCTCAGCGTGCCGACCGAGGACAATGCGTGCTGGACCGTGCTGGCCTGCACACCGCACCCGAGCGCGACGCTGCAGCGGCGGCGACCCGGTCCCGACCACGGCGCGTCCCTGCGCTGGGGCTTCCGGCAGGCCGGCGACCGCTGGGAACCCGAGCGCTGGCCCAACCCGTGGACGCCGTTCCTCACGTGGTGGCGCTGCCGGCAGGCCGGTCGCCCGGACTGCGCGATCGCCTAACGAAGCGCGCGGGCCACGAGGTCGCGCACGCGCGCGATCCAGCCGGCCGCCACGCTGTCCCGCGCGCGATCCGTGGCTTCGCCGGGATCCTCGCGCCAGCGATACAGCTCCTCGACCCCATCGCCGTTGCGGATGTAGTGCAGGGAGTCGGTCACGAGCGATCGCATCGCCCCGCGGGAGACCGGGTGGTGCGGTTCGGTGTTCACCCCGGCCGACACCTCGGACACCACCGCCGATCCCTCGCCCCCCTGGAGCATCGCAAGCCAGGAGGATCCCGGGAGCGCGGGCGCGCTGGACGACGGCCCGGCGGCATCCAGCGCCGTCGCGGCCATGTCGCGCAGGGTGACGGGAGCTGACACGCGCGCCCCGGCGGGCACACGCGAGGGAAAGCGCACGATCAGCGGGACATGCAACTCGGGACGATACAGCGAATTCCCGTGGCCATGCAGCCCGTGTTCCCCAAAGCCCTCGCCGTGATCGGAGGAGATGATCACGAGGGTATTGTCGAGCACCCCGCGCACCCGAAGCGTGTCGAACATCGCCCCAAGGGCCTCGTCCATGAAGGCGATCCCGCCGTCGTAGCGATCCAGCTCGGACGGTTCGGACGCGAACCGCTCGGCGAACCCGGGGGGCGGGTCATACGGCAGGTGCGCGTCGTACATGTTCAGGAACGCCAGGAACGGACGACCAGTCGCCGCGGCCTGCCAGGACAGGAACTCGTCCGTCACATGGGTGGCGAGCTTGCGATCGCTGGTCCACATGGTCTGCAGGCGCAGGTCAAGGCGCACCAGGTCGCGCAACCGGGGCAGCACGCCGTTCCCATGCAACAGCGACCAGAAGAGGTTGGTCTGCGTGAGCGTGCTGCTGAGGAGGACCTGCTTGGGGGTGCGCCGGTAGTCCTGGTACTCGAGGAAGCCGCGCGTCAGCCCGGACTCGTAGCTCGTGTAGAAGTGATTCGCCGCAAAGCCTGCCGTGCGATATCCGCGCGCCGCGAGTGCCTCGGCGAGCGTCGGCACCGACCCATCGAGGGGATCGCGCCAGTTGGTCGACAGCTGGCTCGGGTAGCGGCCGGTGAACATCCCGGCATGTGAGGGCAGCGTCCATGGCGCGGTGCTCCATGCCTGCTCGAAGACCGCCCCTTCCGCCGCGAGCGCGGCGAGTCGCGGCGTCGTCTCGCGCGGATACCCCAGGAACGACATCGAGGCGGCCCGGACCGTGTCCAGGATGATCACCAGGACGTTCGGCGCGTCCGGGCGAGCCGCACCTAACGACGATACGCCCGCGTCGACCTGCCGGCGGTGCCAGGCCTCACGGGCCAGGGCGACCACGGCAATGATCACGGCCACGCCGGTCGCCGCGCGTCCCAGCGCACGGATGCGTGGGAGAGGTTCCCGCCCGACCCAGCCGCCCACGCGCGTCCCGATCCCGATGGCCACCGCGAGCGCGGCGAAGTGATGCAACCCCGGAATGAGCAGGGTGAGGGTGAGGGCGCCCAGGGTGGCGAACAGGCCCGCGGCCAACGGCAGGTGGCGCGCCGTGCCCCACAGGCTGCCACAGAGGCCGAGGGGGACCGCCGCCGCCAGGAAGAGCAGCACGTTCGCCAGCGGCGTCATCCACACATAGTCGCGACTGAGCCAGATGAAGTCTGCCCCCACGACGTGGCGCATGGCCCCAACGACATCTTGCAGCCCGCCCGCGAGGAGGGCGAGGGCCGCCGCCACGGTCGTGAGCGCACCCCACCACTGCCGGTGCGTCATGGCGCGCCTCCCGCCACCGCGCAGCGCGCGCTGGTGAACGGTGGCGTCGCGGGCATCGCCGTCACGCCACGCAGGCGCGCGTCGAGGTCGATGGCCCGCCGGCACCCCTCGGGCGTCGCGATCAGGTCATTGAGCTGTGCGGGGTCCTTGCGGATATCGAAGAGCTGGTAGGTCGTGTCCCCGTTCCGGAAGTACTGCAGCGAGTCCTGGAACAGCGCCGCGAGGGCACCGTGCTCGGCGGGGGACTTTGCCCGCACCGACGGGTCGAGCGCTTCGGTCTCTGTCACCACGATCCCCCGGCCTCCCGCAGGCAATGGCTGGCCGGGAAAGCTACCAGCCGGGAGGCGTGCCGCGGCGGCTATCGTCGCCGCCACGTCCGTCAGCGACACCGGCTCCTCGATGCGGCCCGTCGGGAAGTTCCCCGGCCACCGCATCACGAGCGGGACGTGGACCGCCGGCAGGTACAGCGAGTTCCCGTGATTGTGCAGGCCGTGCTCGCCCCACTGCTCGCCATGATCCGAGGTGACGATCACGAGGGTCCGGTCCAGGACGCCGCGCTGGCGCAGGGCATCCAGCAGGCGTCGCAACTGGTCGTCCATGTACCGGATGCCGGCGTCGTACGCATCCTGCCGCGACTGCGGACGGGCGAACAGCGTGTCGTATCCCGCCGGGGGTTCGTAGGGATCGTGCGCGTCATACAGGTTGAGGAAGGCGAAGAACGGTGTCGAGGACCGTGCCTGCCAGTCGAGGAACTCCGAGGTGATCTCATCCGCCCGGCGCCGATCGCTGAAGGGCTCGGCCTTGAGGCGGAGCTCGAAATCCCGCAGCGCCGCCCACCAGTCGCCCGGGCCGCGCCCCCACGCCAGTCGCGTGGCCAGGCGCGTCTGGCCCAGCGCCGTCGACCAGAACAACTGCCGAGGCGACCGGCGAAAGTCGCGGAGGGTGGCAAAGCCGCGATCCACCCCCGATTCATGATGCGTGTAGAACAGGTTGCCGACAAACGCACCCGTGCGGTAACCCGCGCGGCCAAGGGCCTCGGCGACCGTGGGGTACGTCGCATCGAGGGGGCGCCGCCAACTGGACGAAAGCCGCCCGGCCGGTTGGCCGGTGAACATCGCGCCGTGGGATGGAAGCGTCCACGATGACGGCGAGATCGCGAGCCCGAAGGTGAGCCCCTCGCGCGCCATCGCGTCCAGGGTGGGCGTCGTGGGACGAGCATAGCCATGCAGGGATGTGCTGGCGGCCCGCACGGTATCCCACACGAGGACCAGCACGTTGGGCACGTCGCCGGCGATCGCGCCACGATCGCCGGGTCGGCGCATCGCAAGGAGCCAGAGCACGGCACAGCAGCAGGCGGCCGCCACGGCCAGCCGCCGCCCCCAGCGTGCGGCCGCCGCACCATGCATGGCCCACTGGGCAAGTCGCACACCGCCACCAATCCCCAGCGCGGCCACCGCATACGGGTGGAGCCCCGTCACGTGCAGGGCGAGGGTGGTCACAGCCATCACGCAGGGCACCGCGAATCCCGCGAAGCGCGCGCCCCGGCGCCACCCGAGGGCGATGAGCAGCGACACGACCAGGGCGGGGCCGACGAACATCGCGATGTGCCCCAGCGGCGACATCCAGGCCAGGTCACGACTCGTCCAGGTGAAGCGATCCTGCAGGGCGCCGCGCCCCCAGGCGAGACCGACATGTGCCGCGCCCGCAATGGTGCCGAGGACGATCGCGGCCGCTACCGGCGTCCACCACGAGACCCGGGAGGGCGCCGGGTCCGTCGGGTGTGTGGGGGCCGTGGCAGCAGCGTTCATGCGTCAGGTCGCGTGGTGCTCCAAGGACGACCAGCCCCTGGCTCGCTCAACGTGGGCGAGGCCGGGGGAAGCTAGCGGACGAGCCGCCGGCTGACGGTACCAAGCTTCGCGCGGTACCAGGCCGTCCGGGCGGTATCGCTCGGGGCAAGGTCGGTGGCCTCGGGGAGATCCTGCCGGTAGCGGTAGAGTTCCTCCCGCCCCTTCCCATCGCGGATGTAGTGGAACGTGTCGTCGATCAGGCTGTGCATCGCGCCGTGCCTGGCCGGACCACTCGTCCAGAACAACTTGGACCGCTCCGTTTCCGCGAGGGCCAGGTGCCCCCCGTCGGTGGTGTCGCGAGGTGCACCGACCGTTGCGACGATCGACTGTCCCTCGATCCCCGGGGCCGCCCCGATCCCCGCAAGGTCGAGCAAGGTGGCGGCGAGGTCGCGGAGTCCGACCGTTGCCTCGCTCCGTGCCCCGGCCGCCAGCCGCGCCGGATACCGGACCACGAGCGGCACGTGGAGCAGCGGCATGTACAAGGCATGCCCGTGGTTCCCGAGGTCATGCTCGCCAAACATCTCCCCGTGGTCGGAGGTGACGACGACGATGGTGTTGTCGAGGATCCCGCGCCCCTCCAGGGTCTTCAGGAGCCGGCCGAGCTCATGATCCATGAACGCGATGCCGCCGTCGTAGAGCGCGACGCGATCGGGCTGGGGGCTGAAGCGCGTGTTCCACGGCGGCGGCGGATCGTAGGGATCGTGCGCGTCGAACAGGTTGAGCACCGCAAAGAAGGGGCGCGAGTCCCCCCCCTGCCAGGCGAGGAACTCGTCGGTGACGTGCGTCGCCAGCTTGCGGTCGGAGAGCGGCTTCGGGTCGCCGCGGAGCTTGAACTGGCGCAGGGCCCGCGTCCTCGCCTCCCATCCGTCCCCGGTCAGCAGGTCGCGCGCGATCGCCGTCTGCATCAGGGTGGAAGAGAGCAGGAGCTGGCGCGGGGTCAGGCGAAAGTCCTCCCAGACATCAAAGCCCCGGTGCAGCCCGGTTTCGTGCGTCGTGTAGAAGGGGTTCGCCACAAACCCTCCCGTGCGCCAGCCCTGCCGGCGAAACACCGCGGCGACGGTCTCCGGGGCGCCACGCAGCGGGTCATCCCAGCGACAGCTGTGCTCCCCCGGGTGCAGGCCGGTGAACATCGAGCAGTGGGACGGGAGCGTCCAGGGGGCAGGCGCCATGGCCCAGTCCCACGTCACGCCGTCCTTCGCGAGTTTGTCAAGTTCGGGGGTGGTCGCCCGGGCGTAGCCGTACAGGCCCAGGTTCGCGGCGCGCACGGTGTCCCAGATGATGACCAGGACGTTGGGGCCGTCGGGCGCCGCGCCCACCGCGTCCCCGGCGCGACGCGCGCGGGTCACCCGCTCCAGCAGCCCTCCGGTGATGCACAGGACGCCGACCGCCATGCCCCCCACGGTCACCCAACGGCGCACCTGTCCGGCCCACCCCTCCCGCATGCGGCTCCACTGCACCCCAACGCCGAGGGCGAGGAGGAGCACGGCCCACTCGGCGAGTCCCCCGACCACGAGCAGTGCGGCCAGGCCCCCCACCGCACCGACCGCGGTGTCCACCACCGCCGGCTCGCGAACGGCGCGGATCCAGCGCCCCGCCATCCACAGGAACAGGACCAGGCCAACGAGCAGCGTGATGTTGGCGAGGGGCGACGTCCAGTAGAGGTCGCGGGACGCCCAGGCGAATGTCCCGTTGACGTGAACCTTGCGATAGACAAACGCCAGCTGCACGAGGGCCGCGAGCGAACCGACCGCCACCGCACGCTGGACGAGGGGCGCGAGCACCGGCGGGGACCCCCGATCGGCGCTCGCGCTCATGTGGGCTCACCCAATAGGCGCCGCGAACCCTGAGCGACGTCGATCCTCGCCATACAGGCGGCCCCCCTCGCGCGCCTTGCGCGCCAGGGCCCGCATCTCCTTGATCGCCGGAATGTCACGTTCGGTAACGTCATAGATGCGACCAGCGAACATGTCGATCACCTGGTTCCGCGTTCGCGGGTTGTTCACCAGGTACGCGAATCCCTGCGCCTCGCCCCAGAAGCCATCGATCAGGTCCTGATAGTGGTCGATGGCCGTATCCATCCGGCGCGCGTGGTGCGCAAAGGCCTCACGCCCGTCGCCCAACTCCCCCGCAAGGTAGCGACGAATGAGCGGTGCGGCATACTGCCCCTCCTTCATCGTCAGGTACAGCCCGAAGGAGAAGATCGGGTCGATGAAGCGATGGGTGTCCCCGATGCACAGCCACCCCTTCCCGGCGAAGCGCTCGATGTAGTACGAGTAGTTCGGGATGGCCCGCGCCTCCTCGATGAGCGTGGTGTCCCGGACCCGCCGGGCCAGCTCCGGGTGCAGCTCACGCAGCTCGCGCCGCAGGAAATCCGCCTTGGACTCCCCCTTGCTGTTGAAGTAGGCGCTGGGGACGACCACGCCCACGGACACCACATCATCGTCCAGCGGGATGAACCAGGACCAGTGATACAGGTCCGCGTAGAAGATGATGGTGTTGTCCGGATGGGTTGGACGGTCCACGCCGTCGAACCCCTCGCCGCGCACCGTATCGCGGATCTGGGAGAACACCGCGACCTGCTTGTCGTAGCGGCCGGGTTCCTTGGTGCTGGTGATGCCCTGGTGCGCCAGCCAGGTGGCCTGGCCGGTGACGTCGCAGAGCATCCGCGTTTCCACGACCTCGCGCTCGCCACCGGGATGCTCGATGACCACACCGCGGACTTCGTCGGGCTCGGGCCCGCGCAGCACCTCCACCGCGCGCGCCTTCACGAGGGTCGCGCCGCGTCGCACCGCCTCGTCCAGCAGGGTCTGGTCGAAGACAGACCGTCGGACCTGCCAGGCTTCGCCTTCGACCAGCTCGTTATTGGCGTCGCGGAGCATCACGGGGACCCACCAGGAGTTCTTGCCCTTGGCGCTCAGCACCACGGCGCCCTTGCGGGTGGGGTGCCCGTTGGCCTCGATGAGGGGCCCGAGCCCGAGCTTCCGCAGGACATTGACGGCCTCCCCCGTCATCGACTCCCCGATGTGATAGCGGGGAAACGTCTCCTTCTCGATGATGAGGGGTCGGATCCCCTCCTGGAGAAGGTGCATGGCGAGCGTGGCCCCTCCGGGGCCTCCGCCGAGGATGGCGACGTCGTGATGCATGGGCGGCAGGGCGACGGTGGGGGGAGCGGCCCGGGGTGGCGCCCGGGCCGTGGCGAACTCCGCCGCAGAGTTCGTGCCTAACTACTCCCAACGTCAAGGGCCAACTTGCCCGCCGGATGCATCCAGAATTTTGTGTTGCGCTGGGCTGTTTTTTCTATGTTGTCGCCGGCACGGCGGGGCTCGCGAAGCCGGACCCGCGCCGGTCCTCACCCCACAGCGCGCCACTCTGCCGCGCCTTCTCCGCCAGGGCGCGCAGCTCGAGGATGGCCGGGTGCGTCTCCGGGGTCACGTCGTAGATGCGCCCCGCAAACAGGTCGATCATCTGGTCGCGCGTCCGCGGGTTGTTCACCAGGTACGCGAACGAGGTGGAGGCGCCCCAGAACCCGTCGATGAGGTCCTGCAGGTGGTCGATCGCCCCTTCCATCCGCTGCATGTGCGCGAGGAACGGGTTGGGGAGGTCCCGCCCTTCCCCCGCGAGGTAGCGCTTGATCACGGGCGCGGCGAACTGCGCCTCCTTCATCGAGACGTAGAGCCCGAAGGAGAAGATCGGGTCGATGAACCGATGGGTGTCGCCGATGCACATCCACCCCTTCCCCGTGAACTCCGTGATGTGATACGAGTAGTTCGGGATGGCCCGCGCCTCCTCGATCAGGGTCAGGTCCTTGAGGCGACGCGCCATCTCCGGGTTGAGCTCCGCGAGCTCGCGGCGGAGGAACGCCTCCCGGCTCTCCCCCTTGGAGGCAAAGTAGGACGACGGCGAGACGACCCCCACCGACACCGCATCGTTGTCGAGCGGAATGAACCAGGCCCAGTGGTACTGGCCCGCATAGAAGATGTAGGTGTTGTCCGGGTGCCGGGCCCGATCCGTCCCGTCCCACCCCTCGCCACGGATGGTGTCCCGCACCTGCGAGAAGATCGCGATCTGCTTGTCGTAGCGCCCGGGGTTCTTGCGGCTCGTCACCCCCTGGTGGGCCAGCCACGTGTACTGGCCGCTCGCATCCACCAGGACCTCCGACTCCACCTCCACCGTGCTGCCATCCTCGCCCTGGACCTGGAGGCCGGTCACCGTCCCGTCCGCCGAGCGACGCACCTGCGCCGCCCGCCCCGGGAGCCAACGCGCGCCGCGCCGGATCGCCTCGGCCATCATGTCGCGGTCAAAGTCGGAACGCCGGACCTGCCAGGTCTGGGCTGGCTCGAGCTGGTGGTCGTCGTTGCGCTTCATCACCGGCACCCACCAGCCGTTCCCGTTCCGCGCGATCACGTTGACCCCCTGCTTGCGCGGGTGGGCATTCCGGACGAGGATCTCCTCCAGCCCCAGGCTGCGGAGGAGGTTGCCCGCCTCCCCGGTCATCGACTCGCCGATGTGGTAGCGCGGGAAGGTCTCCTTCTCGATGACCAGGGGGGTGATCCCCTGCTCCAGCAGGTACATGGCCATGACGCAGCCACCCGGCCCGCCGCCCACGATCGCAACATCCGTCTTCATCTTCATGACCCGGTTCCCTGGTTGATCAGTGTGCCGCCGCGCGCCGCACGCCGGGTGTCGCCGGCGCGGCGGTGCGCATGTAGACGCGGTCAAACAACGGAGACGCCATCAGTGTCGTCACGATCGCCATGATGACCATCATCGTGAACAACGTCGGGGTGATGATCCCGCGTTCCAACCCGATGTTGAGGATGATCAGCTCCATCAGCCCACGCGCGTTCATCAACGTCGCGATGCCCATGGCCTCACGGTGGGTCTCGCGATTCAGGCGCGCCGCGACGTAACACCCGCCGAACTTCCCAAGGCAGGCAAAGGCGAGCAGCATCAGGGTGATCGCCCACATGTACCCCGAGCCGACTGCGAGGCCGATCTGCGTGTTGAGCCCCGAGTACACGAAGAACAGCGGCAGCAGGAGGTTCACCACCAGCGGCTCAAACGTGCGCTGCAACTCGGTGGTGAGCACCCCGCGCGGCATCGCGAGCCCCATGATGAACGCCCCGAACACCGCGTAGATGCGGATGTAGTCGGTCCACCACGCGCCGAGCATCAGGAGGATGAGCACGAACCCGAGGGTCGGGGCCGTCAGCCCCTTCTGCTTCTCCACGAGGCGCCCAAACGGCACCAGCATCGGCCGGACGACCTTGAGCACCAGCACCGCGTAGCCGATCCCGCCACCCACCGCGAACACCGCAATCATCGGATCGCCACCGAACGAGGCCAGCACGATCGCCAGGATGCACCAGGCG
>JAEUJL010000196.1 GCA_016794835.1 Gemmatimonadota bacterium
GGAGACGAGCCCCAGGCAGGCGTAGGCGAGCCCGAGGGCGATGGCACGGCGCGGCCAGCGAAGGAACCTCACCTAACGACTCGCTCCTGCCACACGTTGCGGCAACAGGGCGTTTTCGCGGTCACCGACGCCGAGCTGGCCATCGACGTTGTACCCCCAGCAGAACGCTTCGCCGTTCGACACGCCGCAGGTGTGTGCGCCATAGGCACTGAGCACGGAGAAACTCCCTGGTCCGCGACCCGCCGTGGGGCGATCGCGGTCCGTCGTCGAGCCGTCGCCAAGCTGGCCCTGGGCGTTGCGCCCCCAGCAGAGGCCGCGGCCGTCCCGGGTGCGGGCGCAGCTGTGGTCACTGCCGGACGACACCACCGAGAAGCTGGCCCCTGACTCCACCTTCTGCGGGGTCGCCGAGGCGGCGCCCGGCACCCCAAGCTGTCCGTAGTTGTTCTGGCCCCAGCAATACAGGTCGCCGTCTGCGGTCACCGCACAGGTGTGCGCGCGCCCGGCGGCGATGCTCACAAACCGGGCCGTGGTGTTCACCGCCACCGGCGTCGCGTGATCGGTCGTGGTGCCGTCACCCAGCTGTCCGGCGTCGTTCTGGCCCCAGCACATCGCCTCACCGGTGCGGAGCAGGGCGCAGGTGTGCGCCAGCCCCGCGCTCAGGGCGCCCGCACTCCCGCCAAGTGACACGGCGACCGGCGTCACCTTGGTGGCGCGACTGCCATCGCCGAGCTGGCCGCGACCGTTGCCGCCCCAGCAGCGAACGCCGCCCGAGGTGGTCAGCCCGCAGGTGTGCGTCCGTCCGGCGCGCACGGCCCGGAAGTTGGAGCGCCCACTCACCGGGACGGGTGCGCTGCGCGGCGTGCTCGTTCCGTCACCCAGCTGCCCGCTGGCGTTCGCCCCCCAGCAGAGTGCGTCGCCATCGCGGGAGATGCCGCAACTATGGGATTGGCCGGACGCGACCTGCGTGAAGGTGAAGTCACCGGTCACGGGCGTCGGAGCCACGCGGGCTTCGAAGGTGCCATCGCCCAGCTGACCCGACTCGTTGTTCCCCCAGCAGAGCGCGCGTCCCTCGCCGGTAAGCATGCACGAGTGCCGCGTGCCCGCCGCGATGGTCCACCGATCGGCCGGGAAGGCAAGGGTCGGTTCCTCGGGGGGCGCTGGCGGTCGCGCGCTGTCATTCGTCCCCGCGGGCGGCGCAGGAACCGGGGCAGGCGCGGTGGGGACGGTGACGGCCGCAACCGGCGTGGAATCCCGGCGTCCCGCGGGGGGGCGTCCGGTGGCCGTGTCGGTGAGCGGGGAGGTGGGGGCGCCTAACGAGGTCGTGTCGATCATCCCGGCCGCCGTGTCGGCCGGCGCCGCGATCACCGGGACCTCGACGGTGCCGGCGTCCGCCAGCGTCAGCGAATCGGGGCGCGCGGCCGTGGGCGCCGGGGGACGCATCGCATACCAGGCGGCGGAGGCGACGACGGCCACCGCGAGCGCGGCGAGCGCGATCGGACGGGCCAGCGAGCGCCCACCGGGCTGGTCGAACGGCCCGGCAATCGCCGGTTGGCCCCACGGGGAGACGGATCGGGGGACCTCCCCGGACGCCGTGACGGAGGCGCGATTGAGCGATGAAGGCGTCAGCCCGGCCGGCGTCTCGCCGCGGCGGAACTGCACCGTGGAGGACTGCGGGGAGACCGACGCCACGTTGACGGTGCGCCCCGCCTTCGCGCCGGCCTTCCGGCGCTTCTTGGCCGCGGCCTGCCACTCCTTGAAGCCCGGGAGCTTCTCGGTGGTGGTGAGGAGCGTCAGGAATCGGGCCGCGCTCGGCCAGCGGTGCTCGGCCCGCTTGGGCAACAGCCCTTCAATGAGGAACTGCAGCCGGGGCGGGACGTCGGGGCGCAGGACGTCGAGCGGGGTGGGCTGGTCGTGCTTCTGGCGGTAGATGACGCTGTAGAGGCTCTCGCCCATCCACGGGCGCTGCCCGCTGAGCATCTCCCAGCCCACCATGCCTAACGCATACAGGTCCGACCGGCCGTCGAGGGCGCCGCCGTCGATCTGCTCCGGCGACATGTAGGTCGGCGTGCCGATCGCCGTCCCCGTGGCGGTGAGTTCGGTGTTCTCCGTGATGGACCGCGCGACGCCAAAGTCAGAGAGCAGGGCGCGCCCGGTGACGTCATCCAGGAAGATGTTCTCCGGCTTGACGTCGCGGTGCACCACGCCACAGCGATGCGCGTAGGCCAGGGCCCGGGCGATGTCCTTGAGGATGGACTCGGCCCGTTCGCCCGCCATCGGGCCCGCGGCCAGCGCGGCCTTGAGCGTCATCCCCGGGACGATCTGCATCACCAGCGCGAGGCCGTTGTTCAGCTTCTTGATGGCGTGCAGGGAGACGATGTTCGGGTGCTCCAGCTGGGCCACGGTACGGGCCTCGCGGGCGAGGCGCGACACCGCTTCCTCGTCGGCATGGAAGCGCGGGCGCACCACCTTCACCGCGACCTCGCGTCCCAGGGCGCGCTCGCGGGCGCGATAGACCACGGCCATCCCGCCGCGCCCCAGCTCGCCGAGGTATTCGTATTCCTCGGAGAGTTCCTCGGGCCACCCGGTGTGGGCGTTGTCGGTCAGCATGATGGGATCGGTCATGCGACCCCCTCCCCGGCTTGCCCGGCTTCGCCATCCTGGTAACGGAAGACCAGGGCGCCCATCTCCACGAGGTCGCCGTGCTTGAGCCGATGCCAGGTGTCCACGCCGGAGAGCGCGATGCCATTCACGACGACCGGGTTGGTGCGCGACAGGTTGACGACGCGCCAGCCGGTTCCGTCGGGACTCATCCGGGCGTGCGTGCGCGAGACCGTGGGCTCGAGCAGCTGAACGTGTCGATACGGCGGCCCGTCCTTCCGCCCGAAGGTGATGTCGGCCGTCGCGCCGGCGTCCGGGTGCACGAAACGCAATTCATGCCCGGCGTCGGGGCCGCCGATCACGAGCAGCGACGCGGGGAAGAACTGGAGCGTGCCGTCCGGGGGACGATGGAAGCGCAGGGAGTGGCCGTGGACCACCTCGGCGGGGACGGTGCCCTGGGTGAACCGGCCCGTCGTCGCGGTAATCGGATCCTCGACGTGCGAGACGGGCCCCGACCACGGGATCGCCGCGGCTTGCGCGACATGTTCAGGGGTGGCTCGCATCACGAGCGGTTCCAGCCGTTCGCGCGCCGGTTCCGGGGCAAAGACCGCGGGGGCGACGCCAGCTGAAGGCACGACAAGCAATGGCTTGCCGTGCTGTCGGAGGTCCTGGTCACGACGACGCCGAGCCACCCACAACGCCGCCACGATGGCGAACGCCGTGGTGGCCAGGGCCGCCACGATCACCAGGAGATTCTCGACCGAAACGCTCATCCAACCGCACCCTGCAATGCCTCGATGACCCCCACCGGTGCCGGCTCTTTCGTGAGCCGTTCACCGCATGGAAGCGCCGAAAACCGCGCGAGATGCGCGGCCCGGATAGTTCGACCTAATCTGTTGGTGTGGGTGGCGAGTCGCCACCAGTGTTGCAGCCGCGCGACAGTTAGCGCGAGCGAAAGCGGAAGACGACCTCTCCCATCTCGATCCGGTCCCCATCCCGCAGGACCACGGCGGGGGTATCCTCGCCGAGGGGGAGTCCGTTGACCACCGCCGGGTTGGTCTTCGACAGGTTGGTCAGGGTCCAGGTCTTCCCCTCGAGGGACATCTTCGCATGGAGGCGCGAGACCGTGTGCTCCTCGAGCTGGACATGGCGGTAGGGAGCTCCCTCGTTCCGTCCGAAGGTGATCGACTGGCCGTCCGGGCCGGGGGTGCGCACGAACCGCAGCTCCTGGCCGATGTTGCGTCCCTCGATGATCTCCAGCTTGCCCGGGAGGAACTGCAGGGTGCCGTCTGCCGTCTTCTCGAGGCGGAGCGAGGAATGCCCGGCGGAAGCCGGCTGCGCCGACTGGGCGGAGCGGGTGTCCCCAGCGACCTGGAGCTTGAGGACGCGGGCCTGGTCGTCCCGCTCGAGGGCAGGGGCGCGGTAGGCCCGGGCCTCGTTTTCGAGCGTCCCAGCCCGCGGAACGGCGACCTCGATCGGGTCGACCGCAGGTGCCGCCGCCCGGGCCACAGGGGCCGCCACCTGGGCAGCGGGCTGGGCCTCCGGCTCCCGAATGGGACGGGGCGGAACCACCGTCTTCTCGCGGCCAAACGGCGCGAGGGCGATGGGGCTGTTCAGGTGCTTTCGCCGCTTCCACCCGGGCAGGAGGTACCCGAAAATCATCGCGAGCACGATGACGGCGACGGGGACTCCGAAGAGGTAGAGCGGGGGGATGATGAAGTTCACGGGGCGGCGAAAGCGGCGATCAAGGCTGGACCGATATTAGACGAGGGGCGTCCGGTATGGTCAATTTTGATGGTTTATGAGCAAACCTCGTTCCCCGAGGATTGCCGGTTCGATTTTCCGGGGACCGAGCGTTGAACTTACCCTGCGGAACGGCTAGGTTGCGCGTCCCTTCTCGAAGGGCCTGTAGCTCAGGTGGTTAGAGCGCACGCCTGATAAGCGTGAGGTCGGTAGTTCAACTCTACCCAGGCCCACTGTGGCGCCCCACCCCGTACCCCGGGGTGGGGCGCC
>JAEUJL010000227.1 GCA_016794835.1 Gemmatimonadota bacterium
CGTCCGGCAGGATCGGGTCTTCGCCCGCACCTACCGCACCGGGCTGGAGTGGGAGACGTCGTTCTCGCTGCCGAACTTCTCCCAGGGCAAGCTCAACATCTCGCCCTCCGTGCAGTTCCAGAAGGTCGATGGCCGCTCCCCGTTCATCGTGCGCACGGAGCGCACCGGCGGAAAGTTCGTGGCGCAGGGATTCCGGCCCGCCATCGGCGTGTCGATGTCGCCGAAGATCTACGGCTTCTGGCCCGGGTTCGGGAACATCGATCGGATTCGCCATGCGATCGAACCGACGCTCCAATGGCAGTATACCCCGAAGGGGAACGTCTCGGATGAGTTCCTGGCGGCAAACGGTGACGTGGCCGTGGGCTTCCTCGGCAACCTGCCGCAGAACGCGGTGAGCCTGGGGTTCAACACGTCGTTCGAGGCCAAGCTGCGCGCGCCGGAAGAACCCGCGAGTGCCCCCTCGCGGGACACCCCGGCCGACAGCGCGGCGGACAGCACTGCGGCCGACTCGACCCAGCGCCGCGCCCAACAACAGCAGGAAGGTCGCAAGATCAAGCTGCTCGCGATGAACTTCACGACGCTGTCGTACGACTTCGTCCGCGCGAAGGAGTCGTCCGGGGGGACGGGGCTCACCAACCGCACCTTTGACTGGAGCGCCCGAACGGACCTGCTGCCTGGGTTTGAGGTGGGGATGAACTACTCGCTGTTCCTCGGCGACCCGATCTCGGACACCGCGGTGTTCAAGCCGTACCGCGAGGGGGTGCGCGCCAGCATCTCGCTGGACCAGAACTCGCCCATCGTCCAGCGCCTGGCGCGGTTCCTCGGGATTCGCGTGGCCGACAGTGCGTCGCGGGCGCGGGACGCGCGACGCTCCGGCGAGGACCCGAATGCGCAGGGCCGCCAGGGGACACGCGCCGGCTCCGGCGAACTGATGGCCGGGCGTTCCATCGTCGGGAGCGCGCGCCTGGCGACCCTGTCCATTCCCAAGGGCCAGGGATGGCGGATGAACCTGTCGTACAACAGCAACCGGCAGCGTCCGCCCACCGGGACCAACATCAAGGAGTACGACCCGAAGTCGCAGTGTGACCTCTACCGCGACGACCAGCTGCAGTACTCCCTCTGCCTCAACCAGTTCGCGATTGGCGGGAACCCGACGACCGGGTTGCCCTTCAACGAGACCACGCGCGGTGGCACCTTCTTCCGGATGCCCCCGACCTCGAACATCACGGGGCAGATGTCGTTCAACGTCACGCGACTTTGGGCGGCACAGTGGCAGACGTCGTACGACGTGGTGACCGGGGAGTTCGCGCAGCACGTAGTCTCGCTGCAACGCGAGATGCACGACTGGGACGCGACCTTCGGGTTCACCCGGTCGCCGAACGGCAACTTCGCCTTCACGTTCTACATCGCGCTGCGGGCGCAGCCCGACATCAAGCTCGACTACGACCGCGCCTCGTACCCGCGCGGGACGACCGGGCGCCGCCCGTTCTAATCGCGCCCCCGGGCGCGCGGGCCTACCCGGGGCGCACGGACGCGGCGACATTCCCCAGATCATGACCGAGATCATTCTCGACGGGCACTCGCTCGACGTTGCCGGCGTGGTCGGCGTGGCGCGGCGTCATTCCCATGTCGCGCTGCACCCGGACGTGGGGATTCGGCTCGGCCGCGTGCGCGAGCGGCTGGAGGCGTTGGTCGCGACCGGGGAGCCGGTGTATGGCGTGAACACCGGGTTCGGCCGGCTCTCGGACATCGCGATTCCCCCGGACCGCCTGTCCGAGCTCCAGGTGTCGATCATCCGGAGCCACGCGGCGGGGGTGGGGGCGCCCCTGGGTGAGGCGGAGGCGCGCGCCGTGACCCTGTTGCGGGCGAACGTGTTGGCCAAGGGGTATTCCGGGATCCGCGCGGAGGTCGTTGAGCTGCTGCTCGCGCTGCTCAATGCGGGGCTCTTCCCGCACATCCCGGAGCAGGGAAGCGTGGGGGCGAGCGGTGACCTGGCGCCGCTGGCGCACCTGGCCCTGGCCCTGATCGGCGAGGGCACGCTCTGCCGGGGACGCGAGGTGCTCCCCTCCGCCGAGCTGTTGGCCGCGGTTGGGCTTTCGCCGGTTGTCCTCGGCCCCAAGGAAGGGCTCGCGCTGATCAATGGGACCCAGGCGCACACGGCGATTGCTGCCCTCGCGGTGGCCGATGCGCGCACGCTGTGGGCCACGGCGCATGTGGCCGGCGCCGCGACCCTCGACGCCCTGTTGGGGACCCCCGTGGCGTTCGAGGACCGCATCCACCGGGTGCGTGGGCAGCCCGGGCAGGTCCTGTCAGCAGCCGTCTTTCGTGGTTTGACCCAGGACAGTGCCATTCGCGATTCCCACCGCGCGAATGACCCGCGGGTGCAGGATGCCTACGCCCTGCGGTGCATGCCACAGGTGCACGGCCCGATCATCGAGGCGATCGAGTTCACGGAAGGGGTCATCGCGCGCGAGCTCAACGCCGCGACGGACAACCCCCTGGTCTTCGAGGATGGCTCGATGGTCAGCGGGGGCAACTTCCATGGGCAGTCGGTGGGGATGGCCTGCGATTTCCTGGCGATTGCGCTCACGAACCTCGGGGCGATGTCCGAGCGTCGCATCGATCGCCTCGTGAACCCGGACCTCAACCAGGGGCTCCCCGCCTTCCTCGCCAAGGATCCCGGGGTCAACTCCGGCTTCATGATGGCGCAGGTCACCGCCGCGGCCCTGGCGTCAGAGTGCAAGGGGCTCGCCCACCCGGCGTCGGTCGACTCCATCCCGACGGACGGCGGCAAGGAAGATTTTGTCCCGATGGCGATGGGGGCCGCCGTCAAGCTGCGCAAGGTGGTGCAGAACGTCCGGCACATCCTCGCGATTGAGCTGCTCTGTGCGGTGCAGGGGCTCGAGTTCCGGCGTCCGTTGACGTCGAGCGCCCCGGTGGAGCGCGCGATGGCGACGTTGCGTGGGGCGGTGCCGACGATGGAGCGCGATCGGATGCTCTCCCCGGACATCACCGCGGTCGCCGAGCAGGTCGAGCGCGGCGCCTATGAACACATCGTGGCCGACCTCCGCGTCGGCCCCCTCTACTAGGAGACCCCATGTCGGTTGCGGCCCCGTCAGGCCCGCGCGTGGTGCGCGCGCCTCGAGGCACCTCCCTTCGGTGCAAGGGGTGGCAGCAGGAAGCCGCCCTCCGGATGCTGATGAACAACCTCGATCCCGAGGTGGCAGAACGGCCCGATGACCTGGTGGTCTATGGCGGCACGGGAAAGGCGGCGCGAAGCTGGGCCGCCTTCGATGCCATCGTGCGCTCCCTGGAGGAACTCGAGGGCGACGAGACCCTGATCGTCCAGAGCGGGAAGCCGGTGGCCGTCTTTCGCACGTCGGCGGCCGCCCCTCGCGTCCTGATTGCCAACAGCAACCTCGTGGGTCGCTGGGCCACCTGGGATGTGTTCCGCGAGCTGGAGCGGCAGGGCCTCACGATGTACGGCCAGATGACCGCCGGCTCCTGGATCTACATCGGGTCGCAGGGGATCGTGCAGGGGACGTACGAGACCTTTGGCGCCGTGGCGACGCAGCACTTTGGCGGGAGCCTCGCCGGCCGCTTCGTGCTCACCGCCGGGCTGGGAGGGATGGGCGGGGCCCAACCGCTCGCGGCGACGATGTGCGGCGCCGCAATCCTGGGGGTCGAGGTCGACGAGTCACGGATCGACAAGCGGCTCGCCACCCGGTACCTGGACCGCAAGACACACTCGCTGGACGAGGCGCTCAGCTGGATCCAGACGGCGACGGCCGCGCACCAGGCCCTCTCCGTGGGACTCGTGGGCAACGCCGCCGACGTGCTACCGGAGCTGGTGCGGCGCGGGATCGTTCCCGACGTGGTGACGGACCAAACCAGTGCCCATGACACCCTCAATGGGTACGTCCCGCATGGACTGTCGCTGGACGAGGCCGCCGTGCTGCGCCAGCGCGACCCGCGCGAGTACACGCGGCGCAGCGTGGCGTCCATCGTCACGCATGTGCAGGCCATGCTCGAGTTGCAGCGCCGCGGCGCCGTCACGTTCGACTACGGCAACAACATCCGGACGGTGGCGCTGGATGCTGGCGTGGCCAACGCGTTCGACTTTCCCGGGTTTGTCCCTGCGTACGTGCGCCCGCTGTTCTGCGAGGGCAAGGGCCCGTTCCGCTGGGTCGCGCTCAGCGGGGATCCGCGGGACATCGCCCGCACCGACGACCTGGTGCTCGAGATGTTCCCGGACGACCAGCACTTGCGCCGCTGGATCACCCTGGCGCGGGAGCGGATCGCCTTCCAGGGACTCCCGGCGCGCATTTGCTGGCTGGGGCAGGGCCAGCGCGCGCGCTTCGGGGTCGCGATGAACGACCTTGTGGCCTCCGGCGAGCTGTCGGCCCCGATTGCCATCGGCCGCGATCACCTGGACACCGGGAGCGTCGCCTCGCCTTTCCGTGAAACCGAAGCCATGCGCGACGGCAGCGACGCGATTGCCGACTGGGCGATCCTCAACGCGATGGTGAATGTGGCGAGTGGCGCGTCCTGGGTCTCGTTCCATCACGGCGGTGGCGTGGGGATCGGCAACTCACTCCACGCGGGCCAGGTGATCGTCGCGGATGGGTCACCCGAGATGCGCGTCCGGCTCGAGCGTGTGTTGACCAATGATCCCGGCATGGGTGTCGCCAGGCACGCGGACGCCGGCTACGAGGTGGCCCGCGCCACCGCCCGTCGCGAGGGCCTGAACCTTCCGATGCTCCGCTAGCTGGCCAGCCCCAGCCACCGCACCCTGCTCCAGCCACCCGCTCCCGGCACCCACTTGATCTCGTCGCACTTCAAGCCCTACCACATCCCGCTCTTCCTCGCGAAGTACGCCTGGCTGAGCCTGCGGCGCATGCCCATGCTCGTGCACTTCGAGGTCACGATGCGGTGCAATGCCCGCTGCGGCTTCTGCGACTACTGGAAGACGCCGGCGACCGAGAAGGCGAAGGAGCTCACCAGCTTTGCCGACGCGGCCCGGCATTTCTCCCCGATGATGATCACCTTCACGGGAGGGGAGCCGCTGCTCCGGCGCGACCTCGAGGATCTCGTCCGTGCCGTGCGTGAGGCCTCACGCCTCACCTACATCACGCTGATCACCCACGGCGGGATGCTCACGCTGGAACGCGCCCGGGCGTTGTGGGACGCGGGGATCGACCAGTTCAACATCTCGCTGGACTACCTCGACGGTCGCCACGATGCGGCCCGCGGGATCCCGGGTCTCACCGCAAAGATCCTCGCCACCGTCCAGTCGATGCGTGCCGACGGCATCGACGGGATCCGGTTCAACACGGTCATCAAGAACGACAATGTCGACCAGCTGCTCCCCATCGTGGAACGCGCGGCGGAGCTGGGGATCGGGGTGAATTTCTCGCTGTACACCGACTTCAAGAACGGCAACCGGGACCACCTCGTCGATGCCGCCGGTCGCGACGCGGTCGAGCGCGCCGTGGGGGCGCTGATGGCGTACAAGCGTGCGCACCGTGGGGTGATCACCAACTCCGACCACTACCTCTCGACCATCCCGCAGTACCTGCGGGGCGAGTTGCCTGGCCCCTGCGATTCGGGTAACCGGACGATCCACATCTCGCCCACCGGGACCGTAAAGCGCTGCCCGGACTTCCCCCTCGATGGGCATTGGCGCGACTACAAGGGGTATGCGCCGATCAACTGCGACGCCTGCTATTACGCCTGCCGCGGCGAGGCCCAGGCGCCCCTGGAGCCGAGTCGTGCCCTCGACATGCTGGCCCTCGGCAGGCGCCGCCCCGCCGTGCCCGCGGTCGTTCCCGCGACATGAAGCGCCTCTTTGCGCACGCGGCGCAGGTCGTGACCTGCGAAGGGCCGGGGCGTGCGCGACGCGGCCCGGAGCTGGCGGATGCCGGCGTGCGCACCGGGGTGGGTGTGCTGACGGACGGGGCCGCGATTGTCGCGGTGGACGCCACCGAGGCGCTGGAGCGCCGGTTCCCCGACGCGACCGTCGTCGATTGCCAGGGCGGGGTCCTCATGCCCGGGCTCGTCGACTCGCACACCCATGCCATCTTCGGCAAGCCCCGCTACGAGGAGCAGGAATGGCGGGCCGCGGGGCGTGACTACATGGCGATTGCAGCGGCCGGGGGTGGCATCCACAGCTCCGTCCGCGACCTGCGCGCGCGCAGCGAGGACGACCTCGTCGCGCTCGCACTCCCACGGCTGCGGCGGATCGCCGCCCATGGCACGACCACCCTCGAGGTGAAGTCCGGGTACGGGCTCACGCTCGAGGATGAGCTCAAGATGCTGCGCGCCATCCAGCGTCTCGCGGCACTCCAGCCCCTGCGCCTGGTGCCCACCTTCCTCGGCGCCCACGAGATCCCGGCCGAGTATCGTGCGCGTCCCTCCGGTCGCGACGAGTACATCGCCCTCCTGGTGGAGGAGATGTTGCCCCAGGTGCGCGATCAACAATTGGCAGCATTTGCCGACGTGTTCTGCGAACCGGGGGTCTTCACCATCGAGGAGTCACGGCGGATCCTGGTCGCCGCACGACAGGCAGGGCTGGGGCTCAAGCTCCACGCCGACGAGCTGCGGCCCGCGGGTGGCGCGGAACTCGCCGCGGAGCTGGGCGCCACCTCGGCCGATCACCTGGCCGCCATCTCGGACGCGGGGATCAAGGCCCTGGCCGCCGCAGGGACGGTCGCGACCCTGCTGCCGGGGACCATGCTCTTCCTCGGCAAGGAGCGGCAGGCGCCGGCCCGCGCGCTCGTCGAAGCCGGGGCCGTCCTGGCTCTCGCCTCGGACTTCAATCCGGGCACATCGCCGACGGTCAACTTCCCGCTGGTCCTCACGCTGGGGGTCAGCCAGCTACGTCTCAGTGTCGCGGAAGTCCTTGTGGCGTCTACAGTTAACGGAGCGGCCGCCCTCGGAATGGCCGACCGCATCGGCCAGCTGGCCCCCGGCTTCTCGGCTGACCTCGCCCTCTACGCGATCGACGACGTTCGCGAGCTGCCCTATTGGTACGGCGACCAGCGGTGCGTGCGTTCGTGGGTCCGGGGGGTCGAGGTGGGTGCGGGGGAGTCGCGCGGAGGCATCCCCCGGGGCTGAGTTTGCCGCCCCGTCCGTGGCGGTCGGCAACGAATTCGTGCCCAAAGTGGCCGGAATGCGTCAAATAGTCGGATTCCCGCCCCCGGAATGTCGACGTCGCATCTCACCAAGCTCAAGCGCAAGGCTGCCGAGTTCGAACAGAAGAAGCAGTTCGACAAGGCGCTGTCGCTGTATATCCAGTTCGTTGACGAGGCCGGTCGTGACCTCGACGACGCGGATTTGCAGCTGTTCAACCGCGTCGGCGACCTGCTGACGCGGCAGGGCAATCCGTCGGAGGCGTTGAGCTACTACGAGAAGGCCGTCGACATGTACGCCGAGCGCGGCTTCCTCAACAACGCGATTGCGCTCTGCAACAAGGTGCTGCGCCAGTCGCCGGCGCGCACGTCCGTCTACTACAAGTTGGGCAAGATCTCCGCGAGCAAGGGCTTCCGCAGTGATGCGCGCAAGAACTTCCTCGAGTACGCGGATCGGATGCAGAAGGCGGGGCAACGCGAGGAAGCCCTGCGGGCGCTCAAGGAATTCGCCGACCTCTGTCCGGACCAGGACGACATCCGGTTGATGCTCGCCGAGATGTTGTCGCGCGACAGCCGCTCGGCCGAGGCCATCGAGCAGCTGGAACAGCTGTACCTGCGGCAGGAGGCCGAGGGGCGCTCGGCGGAAGCGCGGGCGACCGCTGACCGGATCAAGGCCATTGACCCGGAAGCGACCCCACGGGGCACGGGCGCCGCGCCCGAGGTGAAGGGGAATGACCTGGTCTTCCTCGACCTCGGCGACGCCGGCTACTCGGCGGCACCGCAGCGGACGCCGGTCCATGCGACACCCGTTCCACCCCCGATGGCGGTGGAAACGGTGGATGTCAGCGGCGTGGCGGCACTCGCCGGTTTGTCCATCACCTTCCTGCCGGACGAGACCGAGGCCCCGCCGGCCCCATCGCAGGCACGGCTGACCCCGATCCCGGGGCTCGAGGTGCTCGACGGAGGCGCACCGGAGGATGAGCAGGTCGGCAGCCTGCCGGGGCTCGACGCACCCGTCGCGGCGGAGGTCGATGCGCAGGCACTGCCGGCACTCGACGTTGAGGTGGATGCGTTCGAGGCGCCGGACGACGTGGTGCCGCACGTGGATGGACTCGCCAATGCGGCGGTCACGCTGACGGGGGCCCACCCGTCGTTGGCCCCCTTGCTCGAGCATCCCCCGCTGTCCGGCGCCGAGTTCGGCGACCTCACGCTCGAGACCAAGGAAGACGAGCAGGCGTTCCCGGCACATGACCTGGGACTGGCATCCTCGCTCCCCCGGCTGGACGATCCCGCAGACCGCGGGGACATCCCGGCCTTGCTGGACGAGACCCCGGACGCCTGGGTCCAGGCCGCCCTCGATGCGCCGCGCATCGATACGCACCTGGAGCACCTGCTGACGCCACTTAGTGTCCAGGCCATCACCGGCGTGGATGCGCCGCTCGACTTCGAGGTCGTGACGCCCTCCGCCGGCATCGAGGAGCAGGTCGCGGCGATGCTGGACCTCAGCGGGCTGGAACTTCCGTCGCTGCCGGATCCCGCGATCGACCTCCTGGGGTCGATCGATGACACCGCCGAGCGTGAAACGCCCGCCGTGATCCCGGCCCTCGATGAGGTCGCTGCCGAGGCGGCGCCGGTGGAGATGGTGGCG
>JAEUJL010000285.1 GCA_016794835.1 Gemmatimonadota bacterium
GGCACCCCACGGACGATCCTCGGGCTCACTCAGGAGCGATCCGCCCGCCGCCTTGATGCGCGCGGCCGTCGCGTCGACGTCGGCGGGGCCCGCCACGTTGATCTGCAGGTAGAAGCCCTGCCCCTTGATGCGGTCCCACCCGAGCTTGCCGTCGTCCTGGTTGAGGACGATGCTGATGTTGCCGGCCCCAACGACGGCCGCCACGACCTTGCCTTCGTGTTCGTACGTCTGCGCCACGCCAAAGCCGATGGCGTCGCGATAGAAGCGGATCGACGCCTCGAGATTCTTGCAGGTGATCGAGCAACCGAGGGTGGTCGCGTTGATCGCGGCCGTGGGATTCGTCATTGCTGTCTGAATGGAATGAGGGGATGCCCGGCCAGGGTTGGGCCGGGGCGGCGGGAGTTTATGTCTCCCGCGCGGCGCACGCCACTGCGTCACCGCCACATTGGTGAAGCCATACCTCGGGAGCATACCTGCTCCGACCGCTAGACCGGACCGGCGCGGCGAACAGGGCGTCCCTCGACAGCACAGCCGCATGCCCTTCGTCAGTAAGACAGTCTCGCGCAAGATCCTCATGCCGTGGTGTCCGGCTTCCGGGCCACCGCACGCGCGACCTGTCCCGCGCGTGCTCCACTCATCCCGCTGGGACTATCATGAACGGGGTCACCAGGCAGTTTCTCCCATGCCCGATTCGAGAATCCCGGTGCGCGCCTGCTTGGTCCTGGTCGCGACGTGCCTCGCGTTCGTCCCTCTCTGCGCAGGCGAGGCTCAACTCCCCACGCGCTTCACGAACCTCCGCGTGCTGCCACCGGACATCGCGCCCGACAGCTTGCTGTCGGTGATGGGTGGGTTCACGCGCGCACTCGGCGTTCGCTGCATCCACTGCCATGTGGCCGCGAATGGTGTGCGTCCTTCCGCCGAGGAGTTCGCCCTGGACGGGTCAGAGGCCAAACGCGTCGCGCGGGTGATGTGGCAGATGGTCGAAGCCATCAATGGGCAGCACCTGCCGGCCATTGGCCGACCGGTCGCAGCCCTGGCTCGCGTCACTTGCGCCACGTGCCACCGGGGGATTGCGCGACCCATTCCGCTGGAAGAGGTGCTGCGGGTGACCTACGAGCGAGCGGGCATCGACTCGACGATTGCGCAGTACCGGGGGCTGCGTCGGGAGCACTTCGGCGCGAGCGCCTACGACTTCTCCGAGCTTCCCCTTCCGACGCTCGCTGATCGCCTCGCCGAGCACGCCGCGCGCCGCCCTGATGCCGCGCGCCTCATGCGGCTCAACCTGGAGTTCTACCCCGCCTCGTGGTTCACCTACCAGCAGCTCGCCCAGCTTGAGGCGGCAATGGGAGACACGACCGCAGCGATCCTGTCGCTCGAGCGCGGGCTGGCACTGAACCCCCAGCGCGCCTTCCTCCGGGAGTTGCTCGCGCGCCTGAAGCCGCGCTGACGTTCCGCGCCGGGACCGGCCGTCCCCCGCGCCCCCTCGGTCCCGCGGCCCCGAAACCCGCCGGCTTCCCCTTGCGTATCTAGGGAGCCGGGAGATCTTCCCATAGAAACCTTAGGGGAGCAACGACACCTGTGAGAAACGAGTCACTCGAGCTGCTGCGCGGGACCCTGGACCTCCTGATCCTGCGGGCCCTCAAGGTGGAGTCCACCCATGGGTACGGGGTGCTGCGCTGGATCGAGCGCGCCACGGGCGACGAGCTGCGCATCGAGGAAGGCTCGCTCTATCCCGCGCTGTATCGCCTCGAGAAGCGCGGGTGGATCACCTCCGAGTGGGGCCTGTCGGAGAACAACCGGCGCGCGCGCTACTACCAGCTCACCCGCAAGGGACGCGCGCAGCTCGAGACCGAGGTCGATGAGTTCGTCCGCTTCGCGCTCGCGGTCTTCCGCGCGCTCGACGTGGCGCCAACCCCTGCCTGACGCGAGGTCACCATGCAACAGGACCGCAGCCGACGCTACCTGCACTTCTTTGGCTCGCGCCCCGACGCCGACGTCGAGGACGAGATCGCCTTTCACCTCGAGGCACGCGCCCAGGAACTCGCCGCCCGCGGGCTCCCGCTGGCCGAGGCGCGCGAGGAAGCCCGACGCCGCTTTGGCGATCGTACGCGGGTGGAGGCCGAGATGCGCCGCATGGAACGCGAGAAGTCACGCCGCGCCGCGCGCCTCGAGATGTGGCGCGACTGGGGCAGCGACCTCACCTTCGTCCGCCGGTCACTCGTCAGGCAGCCGCTCTTCACCATCGCGGCCGTGCTCACCCTCGGCCTCAGCATCGGCGTCAACACCGCGATCTTCTCGGCGGTCAACGCCTTCCTCCTCAAGCCACTCCCCGTGCGCGATGCCGACCGCCAGATGGTCGTCGCCACGATGTTCAAGAAGGACGGCATCACCGGCTCGGTGTCGTACCCCATGTACCGCGAGGTGAAGAGCCTGCCCGTCTTCGAGGATGCGGTGAGCTGGGTGGGATGGGAGGTCGCCCTGCGCCGCGACGGCAACACCCAGAAGGGCTTTGTGCTGGCCGGAAGTGGCAACTACCTCACCTCGCTCGGCGTGCAAGTCGCGCGTGGGCGCGGGTTCACCGAACAGGATGCGGCCACGCGCGCGCCGGTCGTGGTCATCACCGACGCGTTCTGGGCCAGGGAGTTCGGCCGTGCGCCCTCCGCGGTCGGCGCCACGCTCCACCTCAACGATGCGCCCTTCACGGTGATTGGCGTGCTCCCGCCCGCGTTCACCGGCACCCAGCCGCTCATCATGCCGCACATGATGATCCCGGTGGAATCGATGGCGAGCTTCTACCCGGACATTGCCCGGCACCTGGACGACATGTCGTGGAGCAGCTTCCGGATCCTGGCACGCACCAAGCCCGGCGTGACCCCCGCGCAG
>JAEUJL010000286.1 GCA_016794835.1 Gemmatimonadota bacterium
CAGCTCCATCTGCGTCGCGGCGAGCTGTCCCGGTGTCCGCAGCAGCGGGGTGTCGAAGGCTCCCAGGGCGAGGAGCGCGTTGGAGATGACCTGCAGCACCACCAGCGGCACGAACAGGTACAAACCCGGCTGTGCAGCCAGTTCCCTCGCCTCGGCGCGAGCGACCATCCGGAGCGTGGCCCACCAGGACGGCGCGCCCCCCGAAGCCACGGGGAGTGGCCGGGTGGATGGAGCCGCGACGACCGGGGCCGCGGCCGCCACCGGCGCCATCGCCTGCGCCACGTCGGCGCTACTGACGCGGTGCGCGGCGCGCGCGGTGCGCGAAAAACGGCGAACGGCGCCAGCGACCCCGAGGAGCGAAAGCAGCACCCAGGTCACCCGTTGCGCCACGAACAACCCATCCAGCCCAACCGGTTGCGTGTTGTAGAACGCCGCGCCGCGATCGACCTCGAGCCAGGTCTCGCGCAACCAGCGCAGGCCCGAGGGATCGGCGAACATCAGCGCCCGGTTCGCCCCCTCGGACAACCACGACGGGGACCAGCTCCAGAGGAAGAACAGGCTCAACATCAGGAGCGCCACCGGCAGCGCGAAGACCAGGATCGCGCGGCGCGTCGCGGTCCCGACGGCAAAGGCCATCCCGGTCATGAACACGACGTTGGGCAGCCCGAAGACCAGCGTCGGCTTCAGGTAGTTTGCCACCGCGAACGGGCCCCGCGCCTCGAGCATCTCGGCATTGGGCAGGACCGCGAGGCACAACATCAGCACCAGCGTGTTGCCCAGCAGCACGACCGCGAAGGCGGCGAGCACGCCGAGGTACTTGCCCCACGCATACTCGGCGGGGCGCAGCGGCGTCGACTGGAGGATCTCCAGCACGCGCGACTCGCCGTCGCGGATGACCCCAAGGCCGGCCCCGGCCGACACGAAGAAGATGTACGCCGACCAGGAGAAGGCCGCGAACACCTGGGTCAGGGCGAACTCCGAGGTGAGGTGGGCGCGCGTCCCACCCACCGACGCATCGCCCGACGAGATCGCAATGGAGACCCATCCCGCCGAGAGGCCGTAGGACAGGAAGAGGATGAGCGCGATGAGGACCCAGGTCAGTGGGCGCCGGAGCGTGAGCCGGAATTCGTCCCACGCCACCACGCGCATGCGCGCGACGCTCATGCGGCCACTCCGCGCACGTCGCCTTGCATGAGCAGCAGGTAGGCGTCCTCGAGGGTGCCGGCGACGGGCTCAAACCCCGGCGGGACCTGGCCGTCGGGGGCGTGGATGCGCACCCGGTTGCGTCCCTCGACCATCACGGCTTGCGTGACCCGCGCGGTGCGCCGGAGTTCGTCGAGGGCGTGTCCCTCCACGTCCCCTTCGTACACCGCGCCCGCCAGCGACGCGCGCGCCTCGCGCGGGGTGGTGAGCGCGACCACCTTGCCCTGGCGAATCACCGCGAAGCTCGGGCAGAGGACCGCCACGTCCTCCACGATGTGCGTCGACAGGAGCACCGTGCGGTCCTGG
>JAEUJL010000309.1 GCA_016794835.1 Gemmatimonadota bacterium
GGGCATGACGAGGCGCCGATCGTGGCGGTGAGCCGACCCCTGCTGGAGGCGTACAACGCGATGTGGGATGCGGGGCGCGAGCTGGAGTCGGGAGCACCACGTGCGGCCCTGCCGTCCATGTACGCAGCGCTCGCCGCGATCCAGAAGGCGCGCGCCGCGGAACGGTTGTACCTGCGCGGGGCGCAGCGTGCGGTGGTGGTGGATCTCGCCCGCGTGCGACTCGCCGGGCGCGAGCGTGGCGTGGACCTGGTGCGGGAGCCGCTGGCTCCGTTGGCGGCACCCGGCCAGGCGCTCTGGCAACGGGTCGTTGGAGCCGTCGGGCGTCCCTCGGCTGCCGAGGCGGTGGATTCGCTCCTGGTGCTCCGCGTGTCCGCTGCGGGCGACGCGGGAGTCACCCAGGCCCTGGACTCCCTGGTGGCCGGGATTCGCGCCGGGCGGGACGTGACATCGACGGTGGTGCTGGTGCGCGAGCGGCTGGGCGGTGCCGGTGCCGTGCGTGCGCCCACCGGGTGGCGTCCCGTCCCATGAGTCCCTTCACCTTTGTCACCCTGCAGTACGACTCGGGCGATTGGGACAGCGCCCCGCTGGTCGCGGCCAACGTGATCGACTCGCTGGCGCGGTACACCAACCTGGAGGTGGCGCCCGCGGGTCGCGTGGTGGCGCTGGGGTCTCCCGAGCTGCTCGCGTACCCCTTCGCCTTCCTCACGGGGCACTTGCCCGTGCGGTTCACCGCACAGGAGCGGGCCGGGCTCCGGACCTGGCTGGACCGCGGCGGCTTTCTCTTTGTGGACGACCACAACCACGACGTGGATGGGATGTTCCACAAGACGGCGATGGAGGAATTGGCGGCGGTGGCCGGCCCGCTGCCGAAGCTGGCGACAAACCATCCGCTGTATCGCGCGCACTTCCGGTGGCCCGACGGTCCGCCGAACACCAGCCATGAGCTGAATGGCTGGGGCGACAACCTGGTGCATGACTACCTGCGCGGGGCGACGCGCGGCGGGCGGCTGGCCGTGTGTTACAGCAACAAGGACTACAGCTCCGAGTGGAACTTCCACCCGGACAACAAGCGGTTCTACGCGATCGACAACACGCGGTTTGCCGTGAACCTGGTGGTGTATGCGCTCACGCACTGAGCGCCGCTGGCTGGAGCGCGCGGCCCAGGGCATCGCGCTCGTGTGCATCGCCCTGCTCGCCGTCGGCGAGCGCGCAGCGGCGCCCCGGTCGGTGCGCGGCGACGCGTGGTCCGACGCCCTTGGCGCAGCGACGCGCCTGCCGCTTCCAGCGCTCGACGTGACGGTGGATGCGATCCCCGGTCCGGTGGAGCGGGCCTGGCTGGTGGCACTGCGGGGGGCGGGGACGGCGGTGCGCTGGCACGCACCCACGGTGCTGTCTCCGTTCGCGATGACCCTGGATCCCCTCGGCACGCCGGGTGGGGGACTCACCTGGCGTGCCCTCGCCCCTCGCGGGGCCGCGGTGCGGGACACGGCAGGGGAGCTGTGGAAGGCGAGCGAGGGGGGGCCCGTCGAGGCGACGGTCGTGTCAGGGGCGGGGCTCGCGCTCGAGACCGCTCACGGGACGGCGCGCCCTCCCGGGGTCGAGTCCCCTCTCATCGCGCGACGCGTCCGCGTGGTGGGGCGCGCGGGCTGGGAGGCGCGATTTGTCGCGGAGGCGCTGCGGACCGCCGGCTGGACCGTCGAGTCGGACTTCATGGTCACGATGACTCCGGCACCGGTCGGGGTGCGCAGCGCGTCCGCGCGGACTGCCCTCGATACCGCGACGCACGCGGCGGTGGTCCTCGTGGGGAGGGACGCGGTGGCGCCCCCCCGACTCGGGGAATTCCTGCGCGCCGGCGGGGGGGTGATCCTCCTTGGAGATGCCGCCCGGCATCCCGCGGCCGCGGCATGGACCCCCGCAACGGTGGTGGGTGCCTCGCCGCCATTGCCAGGCGCCCTGGCGTCCAGCAGCCCGCGACGCGCCTTCATGGGATGGCGGCTGCGGCCGGGTGACGATGCCGTGGTGATCGAACGTCGTGAGGCCGATGCCCTCGTGGTGGCTCGGCGCGAGGGGCTGGGGCGAGCGATGGTCGTGGGGTACGAAGACACCTGGCGCTGGCAGCTGGAGGGGCCGGAAGGGAGCTCGGCCCGGTACTCCGCCTGGTGGACGGCGCTCGTGGCATCGGTGAGCCGCGCGGGTGTGACATCGCCCGCGCCGGCCGGTGATCCCGTGCCGCTGGCGGCGTGGTTCGCCGCGTTAGGCGGTCCGGAGGCGGTCCGTGCGACCGAGGCGCTTGCCCGTCCCGCCGATCCGTGGTTGCTTGGCGGGGCGCTCCTTTCCCTGGTGGTGGCGTGGCTCTCACGTCGCCTGCGTGGACTCCCATGACCCTCGCGTTCATTTCGCATCCTGACGGTGGCCGGCACGACACCGGGTGGAATCACCCGGAGCATGTCGGGCGCTTGCGGGCCATCCCGCGGGCCTTGAAGCACGACGTGGAGCTGTTCCAGGCGCTGCTCCACCACGAGCCCCGCCACGCGACGCCGGATGAGCTGGCCCTAGCGCACGATCCCGGTTACGTGGAGGCGGTGCGTCGCCAGGTGCTGGCGGGCGGCGGTCGCCTGGATGCCGACACCGTGGCGTCCGAGGGCTCCTGGGACGCGGCTCGTGCGGCGACCGGCGCCGTCCTCGACGGCATCGACATGGCACTGGACGGGCGCGCGGAGCGGTCGTTTTGCGCCGTTCGCCCGCCGGGTCACCACGCGCTGCGCGATCGCGCGATGGGATTCTGCCTGTTCGGGAGTGTCGCGATCGGGGCCCGGTACGCGCTGTCCCGGCCAGGGGTCGAGCGCGTGCTGATCATCGACTGGGACGTGCACCATGGCAACGGCACCGAGGCGCTGGTGCGCGAGGAGTCACGTATCCGGTTCGTCTCGATGCACCAGTATCCCTGGTACCCCGGGACCGGCGAGGCGAGTGAGGTCGGGCCGCACCGCACCCTGTTCAACGTCCCGATGGCCCCGGGGCTGCGACCGCAGGCGTACGTGGACGCGCTCCTTGGCGCGATCGACCGCGCGACCACGCGCTGGAGTCCGGACCTGGTCCTCATCTCGGCGGGGTTCGACTCCCTGCGGGGCGATCCGCTGGGGGGGTTCACCCTGGAGATGGAGCATGTCGACCTGCTCACCCGCGCCGTGGTGACGCGGGCGGCGGCGTGGTGTGGGGGCCGGGTGGTGAGCGCGCTGGAGGGCGGCTACGACCCGGATCGGTTGGGGGAGGCGTCCGTGGTGCACATGCGCGCCCTGGCGGGGCTCGGGTGAGCGGGGCGCCATCATGGCCAATCCCCGGATCGTCACGCCCCCGGAACGTGCGGTAAGTCCTTGTGAATACAGGGGGATCGGGCGAGGTTCGCGCGTGACGCGGGACACGGGGTTGGTCGTCCAACGGGTACCGTCCGATACCTCCATTCTGTGGGGCCGCGACGGGGGCGGCGGGGGCCTCGGACCGCAGGACATCGGCGACAGCGGAGCAACGTGATTCGGACACGCAGCGGACGTCAGGGAGCGGTGGGCAGCGAGTCGCTGCTCCTGTTTGGACTGGTCATCGATGACGGAACGTCGGTGGCGCGCGCCGACGGGATCGAGACGGTCGTGCTGCGCGACCTGGTGGCCCTGGTGCAGCGCGTCCCGGCGCGTCGCGTGGACCCGTCGACGCAGGCGATCACCGAGTATCGCGGGATTGTCGAAGGGGTGCAGCGTGACCGGAGCATCCTGCCCGCGCCCTTTGGCACCGTCTTCCGCACGCGCGAGGCGCTGGTGCGTTGGCTCGAGCTGCACTACGTCACGCTGCGCGAGGGGGTGGCCTTTGTGCAGGACCGTCAGGCCGCGCGCCTCCTGCTGGCCGCGCTGCCCAGCACCTCGACGCCGGACTACGAGGCGACGGTCTTCGAGTCGATGAAGTTCCTCAAGCGGCATGCGGTGGCGACTGTCGTGCTGCCTGACGAGTCCGATGGCCGGCCGCGGACGACCGAGGCGGCGTTCCTCGTCGAGCGCGACAAGTGGGGCACCTTTGCCGACGCGGTGCGCGACGAGCAGGAGCGCGTGTCCGGGGTGACGATCGAGCAGAGCGGGCCGTGGCCGGCGTACGACTTCGTCCGCCTCCAGTTCGGGAGCTGAGCCCATGTTCTGTCCCGACTGCGGTACCTGGAACCGGGCGCGCGCCGTCGCCTGCGCGCGCTGCAAGGGCGAGCTGCCCGAGGTGTCCGGGGCGCCGGTGGAGCAGCCGGACACCGAGGTGACCGCGCTGCGCAAGGCGTGTGGGGGCCGGTACCAGGTGATGCGGCGCATGGGGAGCGGCGGGATGGCGCACGTGTACTATGCGCTCCACGCCCAGCTGGAGCGGCCGCTGGTGGTGAAGGTGCTGCACGCGCACCTGGCGAAGGACACGGAGATGCGGGAGCGGTTCCGTCGCGAGGCCGAGGCCTCGGCGCAGCTGTATCACCCGCACATCTGCCCGATCATCGACTTCGCCGAGTTAGGGGACCTGGTCTTCCTGGTCATGCCGTACCTCGCGGGCGGGTCCCTGGCGGACGTGCTCGTGCGCGACAAGACGGTGGCGCCCGGCATTGCGGTCTCGATCTGTGCCCAGGTGGCGGTGGCGCTCGACTATGCGCACCGTCGCGGGATCGTGCACCGGGACGTGAAGCCGGACAACGTGCTGTTCGACGAGGACGGACACGCCCAGCTCACCGACTTCGGCATCGCCACGGCCCGCTTCCACGGCCGGCTCACGCGCACCGGGCGTGCGATGGGGACGCCCCACTACATGTCGCCCGAGCAGGCGATGGGGAAGATGGTCGATGGCCGCAGCGACCTCTATGCGGTCGGCGTGATGCTCTACGAGATGTTGCTCGGCTTTCCGCCGTTTGACGGCGCGGACAGCTACAGTGTCGGGTACAAGCAGGTCCACGAGCAGGCGGTCGCGCCGGACATGGTGGACTCGCGGATCCCCCGCACCCTCTCGGCCCTCGTCATGAAGTGCCTCGCGAAGGGCGTCGAGGACCGCTTCCAGACCGGGTTCGAGCTCGCCGATGCCCTCATCGCGTGGATGGGGGACCATGGGGCGGCGACCCCGGCCGAGCAGCGGGCCGCCGTCCTGAGCCGCCGGACGGCCAGCGCGGCCGTTGCGTCGCTTTAGGCCGGAAGCCGCGCGATGAAGCCCCAGTAGGTGTCGGGGCCGGCTTCGGTGCCGAAGTTCACCTCGAGCGTGTCGACGATCTCGAACCCGCTGCGCAGGATCAGGCTCCCCAGCATCGAACGCCCCAGGACCGAGTAGTGGTTGCCGTTGGTCTGGTGGCGGCACGCCGTGTCCGGGGCCGGGACCTCGACATACAGGCAGCCGCCCGGGGTCAGGACCTGCCGGAACCCGTCGAGGGTGAAGTACGGGAAGATGCTGTGCTCCAGGCAATGCCGGCACCACACCAGGTCGAACTGCCCCTCGTCGAAATCCAGGAACGACTGGTCCATCTGGCGGACATCGTACCCCGCGGCCTGGCACACGGCGACGTCCGTGGCATTGAGGGTGATGCCAATGGGCTGGAAGCCGCGGGCAACGAATCGCTTGAGGGCGACACCCTGGCCACACCCCACGTCGAGGACCCGCGCGCCCGCCGGCAGGTTGAACAGCTGCAGGGCGCGCTCCATCACGTCACCGGTGATCGCATCGTGCAACGGGGAAACCGGCTCCGGGTACGTCTCGGAGGCAATGCGGTCGAGGAAGGTCTCGAGGCGGGCGAATCCGGTGGCGGCCAGTGGCATGGGATGGGGGAAGGGGATCCCCCTGAGGATCGGCGGGGCTGCCCGATCCTGCAGCCGCCGGTCAGTCCAGGAAGCGCCGACGGGTCCCCGGGGCAGGGATGGGGCAGGCGTCGAGCTTGCCGAACACGCGATACCGCGCCGCCGCGATGCGGTCATACAGCCAGTCGCGGAGCGGGCGCGGGAGGAGGTAGGCGATCGCCGCCAGGTTCCACAGGCCGCCGAGGTACCGCGCGACCTGCAGCGCCGCGGTCGAGCGGACCCATGCCCCATCCTTGTACAGCAGCACCATCGAATCGACCGTCGCGAGTTGCGGCAAAAGCCGTCGGGCCTCGTCACCCATCGGCCCCTGCAGCGTGGCGAAGCGCATGGCGCCTTCGGGG
>JAEUJL010000326.1 GCA_016794835.1 Gemmatimonadota bacterium
GGGATGACGGAAGTCCGTCCCCGCAACTGCCAGGCGCCAACCATGCCCGCGCCGAGCATCGTGGACTACCGGCCGCGCAACACGCTGAAGGTGTCCGAGCACAAGGTGCCCAAGGCGAAGTTTCCCGCCATCGACTACCACGGCCACCCCACGAGCCAGCTCAACTCGGCCGAGGGACTGGAGCAGCTGCGCGCGGACCTCGACGCGATCAACGTGCGGGTGATGGTCGCCGCCAACAACACCTCCGGGGAGAACCTCAAGCGGCAGGTCGAGTTGATCAAGGCGTCGCCCGGCATGAAGGACCGGGTGCGCATCCTGACCGGGATCAACTTCCAGGGAGTGGGCCCCGGATGGGCCGAGAAGGCGGTGGCCCAGCTGGAGGCGGATGCGGCCGCCGGTGCGGTCGGTGTGGGCGAGATCGGGAAGGGACTGGGCTTGTCCACCAGGAAGGCGGATGGCACGCGCCTGAAGATCGACGACCCCGAGCTGGACCCGGTGTGGCAGGCCGCGGCGCGCCTCAAGCTCCCGGTCTTCATCCACACGGCCGACCCGCAAGAGTTCTGGCAAACGATTGACAACAACAACGAGCGCTGGCTGGAGCTGGCCCTCTTTCCGGGGCGGCGCTACGGCGACGAGTTCCCGAGCTTCGAGACGCTGATGCAGGAGCGTGACAACATGCTCCGCCGCAACCCGAAGACCACCTTCGTCATTGCCCACCTCGGCTGGCACGCCAACGACCTCGGCCGCCTGGGGAAGATGTTTGACGAACTGCCGAACCTGCACGCGGAGGTGGGCGCCGTCCTGTATGACATCGGCCGGCAGCCGCGGGCGGCCCATGACTTCTTCGTGAAGTACCAGGATCGCATCCTGTTCGGCAAGGATTCGTTCCAGCCCGAGGAGTATCCGTTCTACTGGCGCGTGTTCGAGACGCGGGATGACTACTTCGACTACTACCGCGACTACCACGCCTTCTGGAAGCTCTACGGGATCGACCTGCCGGACGCGGTCCTCAAGAAGGTCTACTTTGGCAACGCGCTGCGCATCACCGCCGGGATCCCCCAGTCGGGCTGGCCGCGTTAGGCGCTGGCGCCTGCGCTCAGCGACCCGCCGCCACCCCGGCGGCGGCGAGTAACGCCGGCCACCGCGCGTGGCCGGTGAGCTCCTGGAAGATCGGGCTCTGCACCGGCTCGCTCGCAAAGAACCCGTCGCGCTGCGCCAGCGCGGATTCCAGCGCCGCCATGGCGCCGTCCCGGTCGCCCAGGGCCACCAGGATCTTCGCGATCGCGGGCTGGACCCCCGGGGCGCTCGGCGTGCGCCGCAGCTCGGCGAGGAGCGCGCGGGCCGTGGCGGCCTCGCCGGACCGTGCGTGCGCCTGCCCCAGCGTGCCGATCACCGCGAGGACCCCCGGCGCCAGGCGACGGGCCTCCCGCAGTTCCTCGATCGCCTCGCGGTGGCGTCCTGCCCAGCTCAATACCGTGCCCAGCATGAAGCGGGGGACGGCCTGGGAGGGATGGGCATCGACCACGCGGCGGCCCAGCTGGATGCCGGCGTCCGCGTCACCGCCTAACGCGGCAGCGACCGCCTCGAGCGCCGCAGGGATCGGGGACGAGGGGTCGAGGCGCGACGCCGCGGCGAACGTGCGACGCGCCGCATCCGGTTGCCCCGTCAGCAGGTAGTTCTCGGCGAGCCACTGCAGGGCCGTGACGTCCGAGGAGTCGATCGCCACGGCGCGTTCGAGCGAGCGGCGGCCATCCGCCCACCGCCAGGCGGCATTGTGCAGGTAGCCCTGGGCCGCGTGCGCCGGGGCGAGGGTGCTGTCCAGCGACAACGCCCGCTCCGCCGCGGCCTGCGCGCGGGCCACCAGTTCCGTCCCCCCTCCGGTGTACAGGGGGAGCACGGCGAGCGCCTGCGCGAGCTCGGCATGGGCAGGGGCAAAGGAAGGATCCCGGGCGATCGCCTTCTCGAACCGCGTGATGGCTTCCTGGATGGTGGCCGGGCTGCGCCGTGCGAGGAGGAAGTGCCCGCGCAGGTACTCGTCGTACGCCACGGCGTCGCGCGGCGTGGCGGCACGGGACGGCGCATCGCGCACGACATCGGCGCGGACGACGGCGGCGACGCTTGAGGCAATCTCACCCTGCAACGCATACAACTCATGCCCGGGCCGATCATAGGTCTCGGACCAGGTCGTGGCGCCGGTGGCCGGGTCGGCGAGCTGCGCCGTGACGCGCACGCGGTCACCACGTCGCTGCACGCTTCCCTCCAGCACGAGGGTCACGCCGGAACTCCGGGCCGCGTCCGCTGGCGTCGCGGAGGCGGCGATGGTGCGCGTCGCCAGGCGCGAGGCCACGCGGATGCCGGGCACGCGGCCGAGGGCGCCGAGGACCTCATCGGCGATCCCCTGCGCGAGGTAGGCGTCACTGGTGTCCGCGGAGGCGAGGTCGAGCGGCAGGACGGCAATCATCGGTGTCGCGGCCGGGGTCGCCTCGCGCCGGGAGACAAACCACCAAGTGCCTGCTGCGAGCGCGAGGCCCGCGGCGGCGGCCCATCCGGCGAGGGCGCGTCGCCCGCCCCGGGCGGACACCGGCGTGGCCATGGCGGCCAGGGACGGGACCGCCCCGCTGACCACGGCCGGGTCGTCGAGCAGGCGCAGGAAGGCGTCCGCTCCGGCCGGGCGCTGCGCCGGGTCCTTCGCGAGGCACTGCTGCACGATCCCGACGAGGGCCGCCGGGGTGCCCGGGCGTGCGACCTCGAGGCGCTCCGGCGCCTGCGTGAGGTGCGCGGACATCACCTCCTGCAACGACCCACCGGCAAACGGCACTCGCCCGGTCAGCATCTCGAAGGCGGTGATGCCAAGGGCATAGAGGTCGACCTGCTGGGACGCGGCGGGGTCGGCGACGACCTGTTCCGGGGCCATGTAGGCCGGCGTGCCTAACGACATCCCGACGCGGGTCAAGGTGCGAGCGGCCGGCGCCCCGGTCGGGCTGCCGGCGTCCGCGACGGCCTTGGCCACGCCAAAGTCGACGACGACGGCCGCCCCTCCGGTCAGCAGGATGTTGTCCGGCTTGATGTCCCGGTGGATGATCCCGCGCGCGTGCGCATACGCCAGGGCGCGACCCACATCACGCAGCACCGCCACGGCTTCGGGGATGAGCATCGGGCCCCGCGTCACGCGCGCCCGGAGCGATTCCCCCTCGACGAACGGCATCACGAACCACGGCAACCCGCCCGCGTCCCCCGCCGCGATCACCGGCACGATGTTCGGATGCTGGAGCCCGGCCGCCAGCAGGATCTCGCGGCGAAACCGGTCAACCGAGAGCCCCTCCGCCAGCGCCTCCGGGAGCACCTTGATGACGACCCGACGGTCCAGCGACCGCTCGCGCGCGAGGAAGACCCGGGACATCCCGCCCCCGCCCAGTTCGCGCTCGAAGTGATAGGTGCTCCCCAGGGCCTCGTAGAGTCGCTCGACGAGGGGATCCGTGACCGGCTGCGGGGAGTCAACCATGGGAAGGAGTGTAGGGTGTTCGGCCTCCATTGGACAATCCGCTGGGACGTGGCGTTGCAGGGCAGCGTTGGGGCGCGATCCGGACATCCCAGTGGCGCCTTGTCCCGCGGGCCGAGGCGATATATTCTGGTTTCCAGAAGAAATACGGAGACCATGCCATGCCACTCGGCGACCTGGAACAACTCGTGATGCTCGCCCTCCTGCGGCTGGGGGATGAGGGCTTTGGGGCCGCGGTGCAGCGGGTCATCGCCGAGGAGGCGGGGCGCGACGTGACCCTGGGGGCGGTGTACACGGCGCTCGCGCGACTGGAGGAGAAGGGGTTCATCACCTCGCGGGTTGGCGAGCCGCTGCCACAGCGCGGCGGACGCCGGCGCCGGTTGTATCTCGTCGAGCCGGCGGGACGGGCCGCGATCGCGGAGGCCTGGCAGGCGATGCGTTCCCTCGCGCGCGGCCTGCAAGCCACGTTGGGGGGCGGAGCGTGAGCGTTCCGGAACCTCGTCCGCCGCGGCTGGCGCTCTGGCTCTTCGAGCGGTGTGTGCCGGACGCGGAACGCGAGTTCCTCGTCGGCGACCTGATGGAGTCGTTCGCGGCGCACCTCGCGGCGGGGACCCCGCTGCACGTGGCGCGGCGCCGCGTCTGGCGCGAGACGCTGGCCGTCGTGCTGCGCGGGAATCGTGACCCGGCATCCACTCCCTTCTCCCGTGGCCTGATGACCGACCTCTCGCTGGACTTCACCCTGGCGCTGCGTCGGTTGCGCCGGGCGCCCGGCTTTGCGCTGGCGGCCAGCCTGACCCTCGCGTTAGGCATCGGGGCGGCCAGCCTGGTGATCGCGGTCGCGCGTCCGTCGCTGTGGGGGGCGCTCCCGTTCCGGGAGGCGGACCGGATCGTCACCCTGCGTGAACGCTATGGGGACGGGATCCGCGGGCGCGTCGGGTTCGCGACGATCGGAGATCTCGCGCAGCGAGTGCCGGGGATCGAGGCGGTGGCGGCGTCCGCGTCCGTCTACGCCACGCTCACCCGCGCGGAGGGGGGCGTGCGACTGGCCGGCGCGGCGGTCTCGGCCCCGTGGTTCGAGGTCATGGGGGTGACCGTCGCGCAGGGACGGACCTTCCTCCCGGAGGAGGATCGACCCGAGGCGGCACGCGCGGTGATCCTGACCGACGAGACGTGGCGCCGGTACTTCGGGGCCGACTCCACCCTGGTCGGTCGCACGATCGAGCT
>JAEUJL010000339.1 GCA_016794835.1 Gemmatimonadota bacterium
GATGATCACGACAAAGGCACCGGTCGGTCCCCCGATCTGCACCCGGGACCCGCCGAGGGCGGAGATCAGGAAGCCGGCGATGATGGCGGTGACGAGCCCCGCCTGGGGGGTCACCCCGCTGGCGATGGCGAAGGCAATCGCCAGCGGGAGGGCGACGATGCCCACGATCGTGCCGGCCAGGAGGTCGCTGGCGAGCTGGGGGCGTGAGTACCCCCGCAGGGTCGTCGCGAGTTTCGGGACGAGGTCGCGCACAGCGTCAATGTAGCCCCGGACGGCCGCGGCAGCGGGGGGACATCGGTTGTCTCGGCCCGCGCGGTGCATGGCTCGACGCATCGTGCGTTTCCGCGTGGCGCGGCACTGGCATGGCGAGGTGGCGGGCCGCGCGCGAACTTCCCGGCACTGCGTCCTTCCGGAGCTGCCCACATGACCCGCGTTGCTCGTGTCGCCACTCGCCTGGTGGTGGCCGCACTCCTCCTGCCCCAGCTCGCCGTCGGCCAGGCGCCGCCGCGCGCGGGATTGCCGCTCCAGGCGGCTCGCCGGCTCACGTACACCGCAACCCGGGGGTCGTGGATCTCGGTCGACGTGAGCCCGGATGGCCAGCGCATCGTGCTGGACTTCCTCGGCGACATCTACACCATCCCGATCGGCGGGGGATCGGCCACGCGCCTGACGAGTGGACTGGCGCATGACGCCCAGCCGCGGTTCAGCCCGGACGGCCGTCGCATCGCGTTCCTGAGTGACCGCAGCGGCGGCGACAACCTCTGGGTGATGGGCGCGGATGGCCGGGACACCATTCAGCTGTCAAAGACCACGGACGACATGTACGTGTCGCCGGAGTGGACGCCGGACGGGAAGTACGTGGCCGTGACGCGCTCGGTGCAGGGGGCCCCGAAGATCTTCTTCTATCACGTGGATGGCGGGGCGGGGGTGCAGGTCATTCGCGAGCCGGCCCCGCTGTCGGCCATTGGGGCGACCTTCTCGCCCGATGGCCGCCACTTGTGGTACGCGACGCGCCAGGCGACCTGGACCTACAACGCGATCTTTCCGCAGTACCAGCTGGCGCAGTACGACCGGCAGCTGGGCACGGCCACGACGATGACGGCGCGGTATGGCTCGGCCTTCCGCCCCGCGGTCTCGCCGGACGGCAAGTGGCTGGCCTACGGGAGCCGATACGAGGAGAAGACCGGGCTCCGCCTGCGGGAGCTGGCGACCGGGGAGGAACGGTGGCTGGCGTACCCGATCCAGCGCGACAACCAGGAGTCGATGCTGGAGATCGATGCATTGCCGGGCTACGACTTCACGCCGGACAGCCGCTCGATCGTGATGAGCTACGGCGGTGAGATCTGGCGCGTGCCGGTGGACGGGGCCGCACCGACGAAGATCCCCTTCTCCATCGAGGTGGACGTCGCGATCGGCCCCGAGGCGAAGTTCCAGTACCCGATCGAGGACACGCCGACGATCGTCGCGTCGCAGATCCGCGACGGGGTGCCGTCGCCCGATGGGCGGCGCGTGGCCTTCTCCGCGTTAGGCGACCTGTGGGTGATGGACCTGCCGAGTGGCACGCCGCGCCGCGTGGCGGGGAGCGCCGACGGCGAGCACCACCCGGCATGGTCGCCGGATGGGCAGTGGATCGCCTACGTCACCTGGACGACCGCCGGGGGCCACATCCACAAGATCCGGTCCGACGGCACGGGCCAGCCGGTGCGCCTCACCAACGAGACGGCGACCTACTACGGGACGCAGTGGGCCCCGGACGGCGGCCGTATCGTGGCCATGCAGGCCGATGCGCGGGAACTCCGTGAGTCGCTGCAGCGCTTTGGGGGCGGGCAGGCGGCGCGCTTCGTGTGGGTGAGCGCGGATGGAGGCCCGGTGACGCGCATTCGGGGGGCCGGCGGACTGGGTGACCCGCACTTCACGAGCGACGCGACTCGCATCCACGCGTATGGTGGCGGGGAGGGGCTAGTGTCGTTCCGCTGGGATGGGACTGACCTGCGCCAGCACGTGCGGGTCACCGGACAGGTCGCTCCGGGAGGCGGCCAGGCGCCGAGCGCGTCCACGGTGCGGATGGCGCCCCGTGGCGACCTCGCGCTCGCACAGGTCGGCTCGGACTTCTATACCGTGGTCGTCCCGCAGGTGGGTGGCCCCGTGCCGGTGATCTCGGTGGCCAGCCCGGACAACGCGGCGACGCCGGTGCGCAAGCTCTCGGACATTGGCGGGGAATTTCCAGCCTGGCAGGCCAGCGGGCGCGTGGTGCACTGGTCGATCGGCAATGCGCTGGTCACCTACGACCTGGACCGGGCCCAGGCCTTTGATGACTCGGTCCGGGCGGCGCGACGGGCAGCGGCAGGTGACACGACGCGCCGAGCGGCGCGAGACAGTGCGGCGACCTACAAGCCGACAGAAGTGCGCGTGCAGGTGACCGGGACCCGGGACATCCCGCGGGGGACGGTGGTGTTGCGCGGAGCGCGCGTGATCACGATGAAGGGCAGCGAAGTGCTGGCCGGGGCCGACGTGGTGGTGCGGGACAACCGGATCGTCGGTGTCGGGCGCCGCGGGAGTGTGCCGGTGCCCGCGGGCGCACGCATCATCGACGTCCGCGGCAAGACGATCGTGCCGGGCTTTGTGGACACACATGCGCACTTTCGCCATTCGCCGGACATCCACACAGTGCAGCCGTGGGCGCTGCTGGCCAACCTGGCCTACGGCGTGACGACGACGCGTGACCCACAGACCGGGTCGACCGACGTGCTGTCGTACGCGGACCGGGTGACGGTCGGGGAGCTGGTGGGGCCGCGGATCTACTCGACTGGGCCGGGCATCTTTGCCGGTGAGCGTATTCGCTCGCTGGAGCAGGCACGGAACGTCCTCAAGCGCTACAGCGAGTACTACGACACCAAGACCATCAAGATGTACGGGGCGGGGAACCGGCAGGTGCGCCAATGGATCATGATGGCGGCGCGCGAGCTCAAGTTGATGCCGACCACCGAGGCGGGGCTGGCCTTCCGCACCAACATCACGATGGCGCTCGACGGCTATGCGGGGATCGAGCACAACCTCCCGATCACGCCGTTGTTCGACGATGTCCTCAAGCTGTTTGCCACGTCGGGCACCGTGTCGACCCCGACCTTGCTGGTGACCTACGGTGGCCCCTGGGCCGAGAACTGGTACTACACGCGCGAGAACCCCAACAAGGATCCCAAGCTGCGTCGTTTCACCCCGGATGATGACCTGGACTCCAAGACGCGCCGGCGCGGCACCGGCGCCGGGGGATCACCCGGCCCGGCCGGGTGGTTCATGGACGAGGAGTTCCATTTCAAGGAACACGCGAAGGTCATTCGCGACCTGGTGGCCGCGGGGGGCAAGGCGGGGATCGGGAGCCACGGGCAGCTGCAGGGGCTCGGGTATCACTGGGAGCTCTGGACGGTGGCATCTGGTGGTTTGTCCAACCACGATGCCCTGCGCGTGGCCACGCTGATGGGGGCCACGGCCCTCGGCCTGGAGCGTGACCTCGGTTCGATCGAGCCGGGGAAGCTGGCCGACCTGGTGGTCCTGGATGCCGATCCCCTGGTGAACATCCGCAACACCAACACCGTGCGATGGGTGATGCGGAACGGGCGCCTCTACGATGGCAACACGCTGGATGAAGCGTGGCCGCGCCAACGTCCCCTGCCGCCGCAACCCTGGCGGCAGCCTGCACCGCAGGTCAACGCGGGGGTGCGGTCGCCGTAGCCGGGACGGTGTCCCGCGCCGCAGAGTCCCGCGTCGCGCCCTCGATCTGGTTTCGCAGGGCCTCCACCGAGCGCGGCTCCGGCACGGTGGTGTAGGGGAGCAGGATCGAGATGCGCCGATTGGAGGGATTCTGCGGGTCGCCCGGGTACTTGAGCTGGCGGTCCGCGAGGCCGTTGACCTCGACGATGCGCGCCGGCGGGATGCCGCTGCGCTCGAGGATCCGCCGCGCCGCGTTGGCGCGGTCGCCCGACAATTCCCAGTTGGTGTAGTCCACCCGGCCGTACGGGCGCGCGTCGGTGTGTCCCTCGATCACCATCGGGTTGTCCATCTCATTCAGCTGGCCGGCGATGACGCCGAGGGCCGTCGCACCGATGTCCTTCATGGTGGCGGAGCCCACCTCGAAGAAGGTGTTGCCCCGCGAGTTCTCGAGCATCTCGATGCGCAGGCCGGCGTTGGTGATCGTGATCTCGATGTTGGAGGTCATGAGCCCATCGCCGGCGATCGAGTCCATCTTGCCGGTGAGCACGCGCTTGATCTCCTCAAAGCGCCGCTCCTCCAGCGAGCGCAGCGCCACCTGCATCGCCTCACGCTGGACCGAGGCGGGGGAGGAACCGCTGGCCAGCGGGCTGGAGCCGGACGAGTAGCCCTTCTTGAAGCCGATCGGGTTGGAGAAGTACCCCTCGATCGCCTTCTTGGTGTTCTCGTCCATGCCGAGGATCCACATCACCATGAAGAACGCCATCATGGCGGTCACGAAGTCGGCGTAGGCCACCTTCCAGGAGCCGCCATGGTGGCCATGGCCGCCCTTCTTGATCTTCTTGATGATGATGGTCTTGCCGCCACCCTTGGCCACGTTACGCTGCCTTCTTGCGCGTCAGCCCTTCCAGCTCGGCGAACGAGGGGCGGTCCGCGGGCTCGATGTTGCGACGGGCAAACTCGACGCACGTCATGGGGGCGTCACCGCGCGCAAAGGAGAGGAGCGCGGTGCGGATGCAGGCCATGTATTGTCCCTCGGCGCGCTGGCGTGCCTCGACGGACTTGGCGAACGGGCCAATCATGCCGTAGGCGAGGAGAATGCCGAGGAAGGTACCGACGAGGGCCGCGGCCACCTTGTTGCCGATTTCCGAGGCGGCGCCACCGATCGATCCCATCGTGATGACCACGCCGAGCACGGCGGCGACGATCCCGAAGCCCGGCATCGCATCGCCCATGGTGGTGATGGCGCTCGGGACCTGGTGCTCTTCCTCGTGATGCCGCTCGAGGTCGAGGTCGAGGATCTCGGCGAGGTGGTGATCCTCCACGGCGCCGGTCAGGAGCACCTTGAGCGTGTCACACAGGAAGACCACCGCGTGGTGGTGGTGCAGGAATCCCTTGTACTTGGAGAAGATCGCGCTCTTCTTCGGGTCCTCGATGTGGGGCTCGAGGGCGATCAGTCCGTCCTTACGTGCCGTCTGGAAGACCTCGAACAGCACCTGCAGCAACTCCCCGTAGGACTTCTTGGTGAACGGGTTGGGCTTGAGTGCGCCGATCGATGCGGAGATCGACTGCTTGATGACCGTCGGCGGGTTCGCGAGGATGAAGGCCCCGATGCCGGCGCCGCCGATGATGATGAACTCGGTCGGTTGCCAGAGCACCGCGAGCTTGCCGTGGTGCAGCACGTACCCCGCGATGACGGAGCCGAGGACGACCACGAGGCCGATGATCTGGAACACGCGACGGGGAGAGGCGGGTGAACGAAAGAGTGGGACACTTCGGAGTATCGGCGCGTGGACGCGCCGAGGTGAGTCCAGGGCGTCAGGGGGCTGCGCGCGGCTTGACCCCGCCGATCAGGTCGCGGGCGGCCGCGTCGGCGCCCGCCCGGCGGTTCTGGTCCGCGACCTGGCTCGCGATCTCCTCGCGAACGATCGAGACGTGCGATGGTGCGTCGATGCCCAGGCGCACGCCACGGCGATCGCTGGCGAGGACGACGATGCGAATCCCCCCATCGATCACGACGGCATCCCCGGGCTTCCGGCTCAGGATCAACATGCCTAGACCATCGCGAGGATGGCGGCGGCCATCTCGTCGGCCGTCTGGACGAGCTTGGTGGCCGCCGCGTAGGCCTGCTGGTGCCGCATGAGGAGGGTGAGTTCCTCGTCGATCGAGACCCCGGCCACGGAGGCCCGGCGGTTGTCGGCCTGCTTGGTGAGCGCGTCGTAGACCTCGTGCTGGTGCCCGGCGTCCGCGACCGAGACGCCGAGGGCGGAGATCGTCTGGGCGTGGTGGTCGATGTACGACTCGCCCGTGGCAAAGCCGATCACGGTGGCGAAGTTGGCTCCAAGCCGGGCCTGCAGGGCGGCCATCCCACTGTCGTCGCGCAAGGCGGACAGCGCCAGGGCGACGTTGTTGTTCCCGGCCGCGTTCTGCGCATCGCCCGCCGCAATCACGCCGGAGTTGGCGGTGACGGCCGCCGAGAGCCGGATCCCGCCGGCCGTGGTCCAGGCCGGGTCGAAGAAGTCCACCATCGAGCCGGTGGGGCCGTTGACCGGGTTCCAGTTGCTCCCGCCTAACGCATCACCTGCCGCCGTCCAGCCGCTGCGATGGTATTCGTTCACGCCGTTGACCAGGCCCCGCGCGAAGCCATCCAGGCGGGCGGTCAGGGCGGGGAGGTCGACATTGATCACGTCCACCATCGCCTGCAGCGGACCGGTGACGCCCACGAGGGGATCCGGGTCGCCCTTCAGCCCGAGCGAGACCGTGGTCCCGCCGCGCAACTCAAGGGTCCGCGCGTTCGTGGCGTCCACGAGCATGGATGAGCGGATGTAGACCGCCATCGTCCCGTTGGCCTGGATCTCGGTGCGTGCCCCCGCGATCTGCGCCAGCCGGTCGGCGATCCGATCCCGCGCGTCGCGCAGGTCCGGCGCCTGCAGCCCGCCGACCTCCGCCGACGTGATCTGGCGATTCAGGTCGCCGAGCTGCCCGGCGAGGATGTTGATCTCCGCGACCGTCTCGCCAAGCCGCGAGCGGGTCCGCGTGGACAGGTCGGCGAGGCGGGTGGCGTATGAGTTGAGCGAGGTCGCCAGCTGGATACCGCGCTGGCGGACCACACTCTGCGCCGCCGGGCTCGACGGTGCGTTGGAGAGGTCGCTCCACGCGTTCCAGAACTGGTCCAGGGTGGTGGAGAGGCCGTTGTCACTGGGCTCGGCCAGCACCTGCTCGGCTTCCGCGAGTACGTCGTGGCGCAACAGGAAGGCGTCGCGCGTCCCGACTTCGCGCCGGTAGCTGTTGTCGAGGAGCTCGGAACGAAGGCGGATGACATTCGAGACCGTGGCACCGGTCCCGACATTCCCGAATGGGAACGCCTGGGGCCACCGGGCGACCAGCTCGGCGCGTTGCCGGGAATAGCCCTCGGTTTCGGCATTGGCGAGGTTGTGCGATACGGTCTGCAGCGCCGTTTGGTGGGCGGAGATGGCCGTCCGCGCAATGCTGAGGATGCTCCCGAAGGTCGACACGTCAGGCGCGCCGGTTGACGAGGTAGGCCTGTCCGCCGCTGGTCCCGTTCGGCGGGCCGTAGCCGACCTTCTGGTCCGGGACGCCCGCCAGGGCGCGCACCATCTCCTCGCCGGTGGCGAGGGCCTCGCGGAGCAACTGGCGATTGGTGGCCACCTCGCGGGCCAGCCGCTGGGCCGCCGCCTGCAGTTCATCGCGCGCGACGCGCAGCGCCTCGGTGGCGTGGGGGCCGAGCCGTTCCAGCAGGTCGCGCAGGGCGAGGGCCTCGGGCTGGCCCAGGCGGGCGTTGAGCGTGCGGCGACGCTTGCGTGCCTCGCCTAACGTCAGCAGGATGCGCTGGACGGCGAAGACGGAATCGTCGATGGCCGGCAAG
>JAEUJL010000367.1 GCA_016794835.1 Gemmatimonadota bacterium
GAGCAAGTACTGCACGACGTCGTTGATCGCGATCGGCTGGGCGGGAGTGGAGACCCACCGCGGGAGGATCATGAACGGCAGCCGCTCGGTGAGGGCCCGGACGATCTCGAAGCTCAGGCTGCCGGACCCGATGATGACCGAGGCCCGCAGCTCCACCACGGAGAGCCCAGCGGCGCGAAGCAGGGCGCCGACTTCATGCCGGCTCCGCATATGGAGCGACAGCGGCTCCCGATCATCGGCCAGGCCCCCAAGGTAGATGACGCGCGCGACCCCCGCGGCATGGGCCGCCTCGCCAAAGGTCTTCGCCGCCTGGCGGTCGGACTCCTCGAACGAGGCCCCCGATGCCATCGAGTGCACGAGGTAGTAGGCCGTATGCACCCCGGCGAGGGCGCGATCGAGGCTCGCCCGGTCGGTCACGTCGCCCGCACAGACCTCTGTCCCCGCTGCAACCCGGGAGGCCATGAACTCCGGGCGGCGGGTGAGGCAGCGAACGGGGGCTCCCTCGCGCTCAAGGGCGGCGACGAGCCGACCGCCGACGTACCCACTCGCCCCGGTCACGAGAATCACGCCCGGAGGCGTCGTGCCATTCGTCGACATACCAGGTGAACGGCTGGCCGGGGCCGGATGATCCCGCTTTGTGGCTGCGGCGTAGCGCGTCCGGCCGCGGCAGGGTTAGCGTGAGCCCACCTGCTGCCATCCTGACCGATGCCCTGCGTTCCACGCCTGATCGTCCTCGCCCTCCTCGCCAGCTCCGCGGGCGCACAAACCGCCGCCGACCAGAGCCGGCCTGATGTCGTGGCCATCGGCGAGTCGTTGCGTGCCCTGCGCCGACCCGCCGAACGCGCCGGCGTCCCGGATTACTCACCGGCGGCCATCGCCCGCTGGCGGAGCGGCCTCGCACAGCTAAACGCTCGGCACCGTGCCCTGCCCGTCAGCCAGTGGCCCATCCCCGACCGGGTCGATCATGCGGTGGTGGGCACGCAGCTGGCAGCGCTCGACTTCGAGCTGCGCGTGTCGCAACCCTGGGCCCGCGATCCTGGACACTGGGTCGACCTCATCGCTTCCACGCCCTACGCCACGATCCCCGTCCCGGACACGGCGCGCTCCGCCCTCACCATGCGCCTCGATGCCGTCCCCGGCATCCTCGATGAAGCGCGCCGCCGCCTGACGAAACCGTCGGCGGGACTCACCGAGATCGCGCTCTTCCATCTCGAGCAGAGCGACGAGGTCAACCAGGGTGAACCGCGACGGCCGCGTCCTCCGGCTGGTGTCATTGGATGGTATGAAGACCTGCTCGCCCGCGCCCGCACAAGTGACCCGTCCCGGGTGCCGTCCGTTGAACGAGCGCTCGCCGCGGTGAAGTCCTTTCGCGACTGGCTGCGTCGCGAGATGCCGCGCATGACAGAGCCCGCGTTCGTCGGACTCGATCACTACGCCTGGTACGTGCGCCATGTGCGCCTGGTGCCGTGGAGTGTCGAGCAGATCCGGTTGATCGGTGAGCGCGAACTGGCGCGCGCGCGCACACTGCTCGCCATCGAACAACACCGCAATCGCGGCCTGCCGGAACTGGTCCCGGCCGCGACCGCCGAGGAACATGAGCGCCGCACGCGGGAGGCCGAGTCCTGGATTCGGTCGTTTACGACACGCGAGAAGCTCCTGACGATTCCCGGCGACATCCCGCCGCAGTACGAGACCGACGCCTTCTTCATCGATCGCTCGCCGTGGGGCGGGCACCGGCACTTCTGGGACGAGATCACCTACCGTGATCCGCTCAACAACCACATCCATGCGAGCATCCCCGGGCATCGGTTCGATGGCACGCTGCAGCGTCGTCACCCGCGCAGTGTGCGGCGGGGCAACGGGGACGGCACGCG
>JAEUJL010000379.1 GCA_016794835.1 Gemmatimonadota bacterium
TTGCGGCAGGTCGCGACCGCGCTCAATCGCAGCGAGTTCGATGTGGCCCGGACCGCCTTTGGTCTCGTCACGACCGGGGTCATCGTGGTCCGCGAGCCGCGACGTTCGCTGACCCCACCCGGGGCGCAGTCGCAGCTCGCCATCGTGCTCGGCGACGCGCGGGATGCACTCCACGCCGAGGACTACGAGCAGGCTATCTCCCACGCGGTCACGGCGGTGGCGCTGGCGCCGGAGGATCCCGAAGCCCGGTTCCTCCTGGCGCGCGCGCTCCTGCGCACGAGTCGCGAGGTCGAGGGAGAGGAGCAGTTGCGGCTGGCGCATCGCGCTGCCCCACAACACGCCGGCGTCATGATGGAGCTGGCCCGGCTCGCGATGCGGCGCGGCGAGATCGGCCAGGCGATCACTTGGTGGAAGCGCGTCCTGTCGTCAGCCCCGGGTACGCGGATCGCCGAGCAGGCGCGCGAGGCGGTGGCCCACGCGGAGCAGCTGGCGGCCATGCTGGAGGCGGTCGATGCGTAGGGGATCGTCGACCCGCGGGAGGACCCCATGCCACTGGTGAACTACGCGGCACGGGAGCTGACCTGCAAGATCGTGTATTACGGCCCGGGCCGCTCCGGGAAGACCACCAACCTGCACTACATCTACGACCGGGTCCCGACCGAGCGTCGCGGGGCGATGGTTTCGTTGGCGACGCATAATGAGCGGACGCTCTTCTTCGACTTCCTCCCCCTCGACCTCGGGCGGATCTCGGGGTTCAACACGCGGATCCAGCTCTACACCGTGCCGGGGCAGGCCTACTACCGGTCCACGCGCAAGCTGGTGCTGCAGGGGGCGGACGGGGTGGTCTTTGTCGCGGACAGCCAGCGTCCCCAGCAGGACGAGAACCTGGAGAGCCTGCGGGACATGCACGAGGTGCTGGCGGAGCAGGGCGTTGACGCGCGCGCCCTCCCACTCGTCCTCCAGTACAACAAGCAGGACCTCCCGGGGGACCTCATCCTGAGCCCCGGGGAACTCGACGACGTCCTCAACTTCCGGCAGGTGCCGCGGTTCACCGCGGATGCCCTGCACGGGGTCGGCGTCTTTGAGACGTTGCGGAAGGTGTCGCAGCTGGTCCTGCAGCGCCTGAGTGCCCCGGCTGCGGCCGGGATCCCCTGAGTTCGATGGTTGACCCTGCCACGCGCTTCGCGACCCTGGTCGTTGGCGCCGCCAATCGCCTGGCGGTGACGGCCGCGCGCGCGGTGGTGGATGCGCCGGGGGCGATCTACAATCCGCTGTTTGTCCATGGCGGCGCGGGGCGCGGGAAGACGCACCTGCTCCAGGCGGTCTGCGAGGCCGTGGTCGCCGCCCACCCCGGGCTCGCCGTCGAGTACCTGGCGATGGAGGAGTTCCTCGATGACCTCCGCGCCGCCAGCCAGACCGGGCGGTCGGACGCGATCAAGGGACGCTTCCAGCGCATCCAGCTGCTCTGCCTGGACGATGCCCAGCTCCTGGCCGGACAGGCCGACGCGCAGAGCGAGGTCCTGCGCATCATCAACAGCATGCAGGCCAGCGGGCGCCAGGTCGTCATGGCAGCCGATCGCCCCCCGCAGGAAATCCCCGAGCTGGACGCGCGCCTGCTCAATCGCCTGTCTGGCGGACTGGTGGCCGAGATCGGTCCCCCGGACGCCGAGTCGCGCGAAGAGATCCTGCACCGCATTGCGCAGGCCCGTGGCTTCCAGTTCGCCCCTGGGGTGACCGAGGAACTCGCGCGGTCGGCGATGTCCAACGTGCGTGAGCTGCAAGGCGCGCTGAATCGCCTGTTCGCGCAACAAGGGGCGCAGGGGCATCCCCTGACACCACAGGACGTCTGGCCGGTGCTCGGCGAGGCGCGCATCCCGGCACGTCCGGACGAGTTCACGACCTTCCTCGAGGATGTGACTTCCAGTGTGGCCGCGTCGGTCGAGGCCTGGCGCACGCACCTCGCCGAGCGCATCGCGGTGTGGTCCGGGCTGGGGTACCGCACGGCGATCCTGGAGCAGGCGCTCGCCCTGGATGAACCACCGAACGTGGATGAGCTGGACACGGCGTTTCGCGTGGTGACCGAGCGACTGGCCACCCTGGAGCGCGAGGCCATCCGCCTCGACCCGTCGTACGCCGGCCAGCCGCTCTTTCGCGATCCGGACCGCCTGCAGGAAGCCGAGCAGTGCGTGGCCATGGCGGCCGCGCGCCTGGCGCCGCCGGCGGGCCCCGAGTCCAAGTGGCGATTGCAGGACTTTCCGCGCACGGCGGCCAACCGGCCGGCGCTGGCGTCGGCCCAGCTGCTGGTCCTGCACCCGGCGCGCGTGGGCCACCTCATGCTGGTGATCGGTCCGCCGCGGTCCGGCAAGACGCACCTCGTGCACGGGATCGGGAACGCCCTCAAGGTGGCCGCGGCGGACAGCGTGGTTGCGTGTATCCCGGCGGAGGCGCTCGCGCGCGAGGTCGTGGCGGCCGTGGAGGATGGCTCCATCGACCGGTGGCATGCGCGCTACCGCGCCGTCCAGGCGTTGCTGGTGGAGGACGTGCAAAAGCTCGATGGGCGTGAGCGCGTCCAGCAGGAGCTGGCAACCCTCGCGGATGCCTTGCGGCGCGATGGCCGGCCGGTCGTGCTGTCGTGCGACCGGGAGGTCGCGGCGTTAGGCGCTCTGTCGCCCCGGTTGCGCGCGGTCCTCGAGTCCGGGGCCCGCGTCTTCACCGCGCCCGCCTCGGCCGCCGAGGCGGCTGGTCGCTTCACCCCGGTTCCCGAGGGTGACGAGGCCGCCGCCCCGAATATCGACGCGATCCCGGAGTCCGAGGCGGCCGCATGGTCGGCCGGCCCGGAGACGGAGGGCGCCGGCCGCGGCGAGCGCTGGTGGCTCGATCGCGAGAAGCTCGTCCTCCGCTGGCCGGACCTCGGGGAATGCCTGCTGGAGGATATTGCCTGATGGCCATCAAGGGCTCCCTCCGCGAGGCGTCGCTCCCCGATGTCCTCCAGCTCCTGAGCATGGGTCGAAAGACCGGATGCCTGTCGCTCGCGCACAAGCAGGCGTTCGGGTCGATCTACTTCAACCAGGGGCGCATTGCCTTTGCCTCGATCGTGAACCGTCGCGATCGCCTGGGGGACCTCCTGGTCACCAATGGGCAGCTGACGCGCGAGGAGCTCGACCGGGCGATTGCGGTGCAGGGCGAGGCGCCTGAACGGCGCCTGGGTGAGATCCTCATCGCGCTGAACCTCATTAGCCGCGAGGAGCTGCACCAGCACATCAAGCGACAGATCGAGGAAGCGGTCTACCACCTCTTCACCTGGACGCAGGGCACCTTCTCGTTCGAGCCGGACATCCACCCGGACGAGCAGGATTTCGTCGTCTCGATCAACCCGGAGTCGCTCCTGCTCGAGGGCGCGCGGCGGGTGGACGAATGGAGCCAGATCGAGAAGAAGGTGCCCGGCTTCGACTCCATCTTCTCGCTGGACCGGGCCCACCTCGCCGCCAGCGCGGTCGAGCTCACCCCGGAACAGGACGCGCTGGTCCCGCTGCTCGACGGCATCCGCGATGTCCAGGCCCTGGTGGAGCGCTCGGGCCTGGAGGAGTTCGAGGTCGGCAAGGCATTGTTTGGGCTGGCCACGGCAGGGTTCATCCACCGCGTCGGCAAGCGCCAGGCGACCGAGCAGGTCAGCGTGGATGCGCGGGTGGCCGAGCATCGCAACCTCGGGGTGGCGTTCTACAAGAGCGGGATGTTCGACGAAGCCACGCGGGAGTTTCGCCGCGTGCTGGAACTGCGCGCCGAGGACGACGCGAGCGAGTTTCACCTTGCCTTGTGCGCCATGCGTGATGGCCGCTACGCCGAAGCGGTCACGCAGTTTCGCGCCCTGGTCACGCGCGGGCCGCGCCGGGCCACCGCCCAGGCCAACCTCTCCCTGGCTCTCGAGCGTTTGGGCCGACCACACGAGGCGCGGGAGGCCGCGCGCGCCGCACATGCGCAGGCGCCGCGACACCTCGGCGTCGTGCTGCAGCTCGCCGGGCTCCTGCTCGGGAACGACGAAGTCGCCGAGGCGAGGGCATTGCTGCAGGGCATCAAGGACGCGCGCGTCAGGGCGCTTCCGGTCCTCTGGTATCACCTCGCCTCGCTCGCTGCCGCCCGGCACGGGGCGCTGGACGAGGCGATCGAGATCGCCACGCAGGGGCTGGCCGCGTGGCCGACGGCCGCGCCGCTCGCCAACAACCTCGCCGTGATGCTGGAGCGTGCCGGGCGCCATCGCGACGCGCTCGCCGTCGTCGAGCGCGCCCTCGTGGATGGGCCGGGGCTCCCGCAGTTGCATCGCAACGCCGGGGACCTCCACCACGCGATCGGCAACGATGGGGAGGCGCTGGAATCCCTCGCCCGCGCGGTGCGCCTGGATCCGGATCTCGGCCCGGCCACCTGGCACCAACTGGGCACGTTGCGCTCGGCGCGTGGCGAGCGGGAGGATGCCGCGCGCTGCTGGCAGCGCGCGCGCGCCCTCGAGCCACATCGACTGTCCGGGTCCGTCCCCGCGGTCGCGGCGCGCGGCTAGCCGCCATGACCGACGCCCTCGGTCTGCACGTCCCGGTTGCCGGGGTCGCGGTGGCCTCGGGGGAGCAGGTGCTTTCCGCGGTTGGACTCGGCAGCTGCGTGGCGGTGATGGTGCACGATCCCATCCATCGGGTGGCCGGGATGGCCCATGTCCTCCTGCCCGACACCGCCCTCACCCGTGACACGAGTCGCCCCGGGAAGTGCGCGAACACGGCGGTGCCGCACCTGGTCGAGCAGATGCAGGCGGCCGGGGCAGGCGCGGGGCTCGTCGCCCGCATTGCCGGCGGCGCGGCGATGTTCGCCGCGCTCGCGCCCGGCGGGGTGAACATGGGGGAGCGCAACGCCGATGCCGTGCGCGCCGCCCTGGCGACCGCCGGCATTCCGGTGGTCGGCGAGGATGTCGGCGGGGAGCATGGGCGCAGCGTCTACTTTCACGCGCCCACCGGGCGTGTCGATGTCGTCTCCCTTCGTGCCGGCCGTCGTGTCCTCTGACCGTCGCGGGGTCCTCGTCGTCGACGACTCGGCGCTGATCCGTCGCCTGGTCGCGGACATCGTGGGCGAGAGTGGCGACTTTCGCGTCGTGGGTGAGGCCGCCAGTGGTGCTGAGGCCATTGCGGCATGCCTGGCGCTCGATCCCGCCGTGGTGACGCTGGACATCGAGATGCCCGGGCTCGGGGGGCTCGAGACCCTCGGCTACCTCATGAGTGAGTCCCCACGACCGGTCGTGATCGTCAGCGGGGGAACCACCCGGCGTGGGGAAGACCTCGTGGTCCAGGCCCTGGAGCTTGGCGCGGTGGACTTTGTCCGCAAGCCTTCGGTAGGTTCCGCGCTGGACGTGGATACGCTCCGCACCCGGGTGCTGCAGGCGCTGCGCGCCGCGACCCTTGGTCACATCGAGCCTCCGCGGGTCGTGCCGCGACGCGCCTGGCGCCGGGAGAGCCCGCCCCGGATCCGTGAGGAGCGTGACCGTGAGGTCGCCGCCGGGCGGCTGCTGGTCGTGGCGACCTCCACTGGTGGTCCCAAGGCCCTCGCCGAATTGTGCGCAGGGCTCGTCCTGCCCGAGGGCACGGCCGGGGTGATCGTGCAGCACATGCCGCCGGGGTTCACCAACACGCTCGCCCATCGGCTCGACGAGGTGGCCCATGATCGGGTGCGGGAGTGCACGGATGGGAGCCCCCTGCTCGCGGGGGAGTGGACCGTCCTGGCCGGCGGGGCGCAGTGGGTCATCGTGCGTCCCCATGGAGCGGCACGTGTGCGCATGGCGCCCGAGATCGCCGGCCCCATTCGTCCGGCTGCGGATCCCTTGCTGGCGAGTGCGGTCGATGCGTTCGGGTCGCACGTGGACGCGGTCATCCTTACCGGCATGGGACGTGATGGAGCGCACGGCGCCGCCCTGGTGCGCGGGGCGGGGGGGCGCGTCCTCGTGCAATCGCCGGAAACCGCCGCGATCGGCGGGATGCCGCAGGCGGCATTGGATGCCGCCGGTGCCGATTGGTGCGGTCCGCTGGACCGACTGGCCGCGGCCATTTCGACCATGTGCGCTTCCTCACCCCAATCGTCACGACGCGCGTGACCCGGACCAGTGCGGATCGGTCCTTGGATACACTGCCACGCTGTCCTGCATGCTGACTCCGGTTCGCGTTCCCATCACACCTAACGAGTCCCACCCCGTGCGCTTTCGCGACCGGGTGCGCGCCCGCACGGGCCGCGGCGAGTTGTTCGTCTTCCTGGTCGGGGATGAGCGCTTTGCCCTGGATGTCCGCGCCGTCGAGGAGGTCCTGGAGGCCCCCGAGATCCAGCCGATCCCGGGGAGCACGCCGGCCGTCGCGGGAGCGGCGCGCTACGCGGGCCAGGTGATGGCGGTGGTGTCGGCCGGGCCGCTCCTTGGGGTGGAGGGGGGCGATCCCCGCACAGTCCTGGTGCTGCGGCGTGGCGCGGACCGGCTCGGGCTGCTCGTGGACGACGTCGACGACGTGTCCGACATCGAGTTGCTCGAGCTGAGCAATCCGCCCTACGAAGCCGACGAGTTCCTGCTGGCCGTGCACTGGAACGGCACCGCGCTCACCAGTGTCCTGGATGCGCGCGCCGTGGTGGCCGCGGCCGCAGCGGCCGTGCGCGGGACGCGCTGATGCTTGCGCCGGCGCCCGCTCGCGTGGTCGTGTTCCGCGTCGCGGGGCAGTTCTACGCGATCGACGTGATGGTGATCGAGCGCGTCATTCGCCATCTCGCGCCGCGTCCCATCCCCATGGGGTCGGAGGCATTCACCGGCGTCATCGATATCGAGGGGCGCCTGGTGCCGATCGTGGACCTGCGCGAGCGTTTCGGCGGGGAGCTGTCCCACGCCGCGGAGGCCGCGCGTGTGCTGCTCGTCCGCGAGGAGAGCGGGCTGATGGGATTCGTCGTCGACCAGGTGCTCGAGGTGCGGAGCGTGGAAGCGTCCGATCTCGAACCCGCGCCGGCCGCGCTGCGCCGCGGGGAAGGATCGCTGGTCTTTCTCGGCACCCTGCGTCGCGCCGGGGATGTGGTCCTGCTGGTCGATGCCGCGGCCTTGCTCGCGGCGACGCGTACACCGGCCGCCGCCCTCTCATGACGGCGCGCGTCGTGGCCGCCGAGGCGAGGCTGGAGGAGTACCAGGCGCTGGAGGCGGCCCTCCAGTCGCCGGATGCCGTCGCGCGTCGGGACGCGCTGAAGGCCGAGATCATCGCCCTGTATCGCGCGATCGACCGCGATGTGCACACCCTCGAGGCGATCAAGGGGCAGGTGAAGGAACTGGTGCAGGTGTGGAAGCGCCTCGAGGATGGCGGGGAGGCGGGGGCCCCGATGGCCACCGCGCCGATGCCGACCCCGAGCCGCGAGGATCACCTCAACGCCTCGACCTACATCGAGAAAGGCTGGAGCCTCATCTCGCTCGGGGATCACGCCGGCGCCGAGGCGGCGTTGTCGCGCGCCCTGGAGCTCGCCCCCAACGATCCGCAGGCGCTCTCCCTCATGGGGTGGACCCTCATGTTGCGCGAGCAGTATGACGAGGCGTTGCTGCACTTCCAGCGCGTCCTCCTCAAGGAGCCCGGGAACTCGCTCGCCCGCATCAACGTGGGCTACATCTGCCTGAAGAAGCGCATCTTCGGGGAGGCCATCGAGCACCTGTCCAAGGCCATCCGCCTCGACAACGACAAGAAGGCCACGCTCTACGCGCACTACTATCTCGGCCTGCTCTACCTGGAGCGCGAGATGTACGAGGACGCGGTCGGGTTCTTCCGGAAGAGCCTCAAGCTTGGGCCGAACCTGGTGGAGGCCTGGCACGAGCTGGGTCGGGCACTATGGTTCGGGGGCGACCGGGAAGGAGCGCGGGCCGCGTGGCGCGATGGGGCAGCGACGAACAAGTTCAATCCATGGGCCAAGCGGTGCGCCGAGGTCTTGTCGCGTGTGGACGCTGGGGGCGAGCCGCCGCGATAGCGTTCGTGGCGGCGGCTGCTGACCTTGCCGGCCAGGTCGCGCCCACCCGCCTGACGGATGGCCGCTTCTTCATAGATGCCTGGCCGTCGGACACCGTCCTGGCTCGCACGCTGCTGCGCCGGGCGGCGGCGCAGGACACCTTCCCCGGGCTGCCTCGACCGCGTGACTCGATCCTGGTGATCGTCGCCCCGGACAAGGCCACCTTCGAGACGCTGGTGGGGCAGGGCGCGCCAGAGTGGGGGGCGGCCTTCGCCTTTCCCGGGGAGCGGCGCATCGTGATGCAGGGCGCCTCGGCCCCCTCGTCGGCCGGTGACCCCGTTCGTGTCCTCCGCCATGAGCTGGCCCATCTGGCGCTGTTCGAGTTCCTGGGAACCGCGGCGCCCCGCTGGTTTGATGAGGGATACGCGTCGTTCGCGGCGGGGGAGTGGGACCGGGAGGACGTGATCGCAGCCAACCTCGGCCTGGCCCTCGGGCGCAACCGGACGCTTGCGGCGTTGGATTCCGGGTTCCAGGCGGGGAGCCGCTCGGCCGACGCGGCCTATGCCCTTTCGTTTCGGGCGGTTGCGGAACTGGCGGCGCTTGATCCGGCCCGCGGCCTTGCACCGTTCCTGGCGCGCTGGAAACAGACGGGTTCGTTCGATCGCGCGCTGCGGTCGGCGCACGGGCTGACCACCGGGTCGTTCGAGACCCTCTGGGCGAAGAACACGCGGCGCCGGTACGGTGCGGTCGCCCTGTTCGCGGATGTGACGGTCGGGGTGACCCTGCTCCTGCTGGTGGTGGGCCCGTTGTGGGTGGTCCGGCGTCGGCGAGACCGGGCCCGGATGGCCGCCCTGGTGGCGGCGGAGGCCGAGGCGGCGCGGCGGGAGCGGGAGGCCGTGATCGAGGCCCTGCTGGCTTCGGTGAGCGAGCGTCCGGGGGGTGGGACGCATTCATCGTAACTTAATGTGACATCAGGGCTTGCACGTGGGGCGGGTGCTTGACACGTCGCGGAAACGCCCCGTATCGTTCCCCGCCATGGCTCAGTCAGACGTGCCGCGTTCGCGGCCGCTTTTGTTTTGGGGGCTCGCCGCCGCGGCGATCCTCCTGGGGTTTGCGGATTTATGGCGGGGTGGGCAGACGATTGCCCCGATCCTGTTGGTCATCGGCTACTGTGTCCTTGTGCCGCTGGCCATCCTGAAGTGATTCTCACGGGCGGTGTGGGCGGGGGGTACGTGGCGTGTGCATTTAGCTGTAAACCCGGACTGTGTGCAGGGGCGAATAGCTCAGTTGGTTAGAGCGCCTGCCTTACACGCAGGATGTCGGGGGTTCGAGTCCCTCTTCGCCCACCTCGCTGGACCCCACCGGGAGTGCCCGGTGTACGATACCCAACCCTTCGGAGGTCAGAACGTGAAGGCACGGCAGCTTGCGGCAACGTCGTCGAGGGTCCTGGCAGGACTGGTCCTGCTTGGCGCGGCGAACGTTCTTCCCGCCCAGCAACAGCAGCTCCAGCGCGGCCAGACGCCGGGCCCCCGGTTCATGGTGCCCGTGTTCCGCAGCAATGAGCGCAACATGGGATGGCAGTTCGCGGACCAGCTCCGCGAGCGCATGGGTGGCGACTTCATGGGCCGGACGCTCTGGGTCATCGTCAAGAGCGACATCGACAACGCGCTCGAGCAGTCGGGGTATTCCAAGACCGAGCCGCTCAACCCGAACGACTCCAAGCAGTTGGCGAACCTGATCCGTGCCGAGGAGTACATCGAGGGCACGATCAACAAGACCGACGCCGGGTATGAGTTCGAGGGCTATTACCAGCTCGTCCGTGGCGACGGGATGGTGCAGCCGCTTCCCAAGGTGACGGGCCCGAAGCTCGGGGATGTCGCCAAGGGCGTGTCCAGCGCGATCGACGCGGCCCGCAAGCCGATCGACGAGGTCAAGAACTGCGTCCTCAAGTGGCGCCAGAACCAGTATCCGGGTGCCCTGGCCGATGCGGCCAAGGGGCTCAAGGATTACCCGAACTCGGTCATGGCGCGCGTCTGCCGACTGGAGCTCGCCAATTCCCAGAAGTGGGGCGCCGACTCGATCATCACGATCGGCGAGGAAATCGTGAAGCTTCACCCGGACAACCGCCGGGCCCTCCTCCTGCTGTCGTCGGCCTATGACGAGAAGAAGCTGGATGAGAAGTACATCGGCACGCTGACCAAGCTCCTCGCGTCCGACCCGACGAACGTCCGCCTCATCGAGATCACCGTCGAGGCGATCGCCCGCACCGGCCAGTTTGCCGTGGCCAAGCCGATCATCGACGAAGCCGTCAAGCAGAACCCGGGTGACCCCAACCTCATCCGGCTCCAGTACCGCGTCTACATCGCCATCAAGGACTACGCGCAGGCCGCCGCGATCGGCGAAGAGATGATCAAGACCGACACCGCCGCGGCCGACACCGGCTTCTTCCAGCGGCAGATCGGTGCCTATCAGGCGGCGAACGACACCGCCAAGGCCCTCGAGGCGGCGTCGCGCGGTGCGGCGAAGTACCCGAACAACGAGACCTTCTGGCAGCTGATCGCGCAGTTCGCCCGCCAGACCGGCCAGATGCCGGTGGCGTTGAATGCGTACCAGAAGCTCCTCGCGATCAACCCGAAGACCCCCGCGGTCAACCTGCAGATTGCGCGCATCCTGAACGAGCAGGGCGAGACCGACAAGGCCCTCGAGTTCGTCAAGGCCGCCCAGGCGGCTGGAGACGACAAGACGGCGGTTGCCGGTATCGCCACCTCGATCGCCGACAAGATCCGCAAGCAGTACGAGGCGGACAAGAACAAGGCGACCGGGCTCCGCGCGCTCGAGATCCTCAAGATGGCGGAGTCGATCCAGCCGTCCGAAGCGATCTACTTCCTCACCGGATTCGTGCAGTACCAGATCGGCTCCGCGGTCCTCCAGGAAGCGAACACCGCGAAGAACTGCGAAGGGTCGAAGGAAGCCAAGGGCTACATCGTTGATGCAGAGATCAACCTGCCGAAGGGTGGACGCCAGTTCGCGCAACAGCTGGCCCAGATCCTTCCGGCGCTCCAGCAGCTGAGCGCGTACCCGGACCAGATGATCAAGGCGTACTGCAAGTAAGCCGAGTGCCCGGTCATCGGGCGCTGCACTCTCACGACGAGCCCGCCGCAACCCGGCGGGCTCGTCTGTTTTTCGGGCTGCGGCGCGTCTGCAGGCAAGGCACCCAATGTGCATAACTCCTGCTCCCACACACACTTGACGCGTTCGCCTAACAAGACTTATCATGCCCGCGAACCGACACCGGCGAGCATGACCTGGGAGACGACCTACCATGCGCCGGTCCTCGCGCGAGAGGTCCTGGAACTGTTGGGCAACGCGTCGCACGTCCTGGATGGCACATTGGGCGGGGGAGGGCACACGGCGGCCCTCCTCGCGCGCGGGGTCCGGGTGACGGCGATTGATCGCGATCCCGACGCCATTGCCTCCGCCACCGCCCGACTCGGCGCTGGCCTGGACTGCCACCTCGGCAACTACGCCGACCTCGACCTGATCCCCGCGCTCGACGGGGTCACCTTCGACGGGATCCTCCTCGACCTCGGCGTTTCCTCCCACCAGCTGGACGATGAGTCCCGCGGCTTCACCTTCCGCCGCGGTGCGCCGCTGGACATGCGGATGACGCCCGACGCCGACCAATCGGCGGCCGACTACCTGAACACCGCCGATGAGCGGATGCTCGAGGAGACGCTGCGACAGTTCGCGGACGAACCCCGTGCCCGCCGCCTGGCCCGCGAGATCGTGCGACGGCGAGAGAGTGCCCCGTTCCAGGTCAGCGACGACCTGGTCGGTGCCATCCGCGCCGTCCTGGGTGCGTCGGCCGGGCCGAGCGACTTCGCGCGGATCTTCCAGGGCATTCGCATCGCGATCAACCACGAGCTGGACGGGTTGGAGGCCGCACTTCCCGACCTGCGCGACCGCCTCACCCCCGGTGGCCGCCTTGTCGTCATCACGTATCACTCGGGCGAGGACCGCATCGTGAAGCACGCCTTCGCCGAGTGGAGTCGTGCGTGCACCTGCCCGCCGCGGCACCCCATCTGCACCTGTGGTGGTGTCGCCCTCGGAAGCCTCGCCATGCGAAAGGCGATCACGGCGTCTGATGAGGAGGTCGCAGCGAACCCTCGGGCGCGCAGTGCGCGACTCCGGGCATGGCAGCGCGCCGCGTAGCCCGCGGCCCACGCGGCCGCCTTCGCGTCGCCGTCATCCTCGTGACCTTCGTCCTGGTTGCGAGCGCGGTGATCATGCGGCGCACCATGGGGGCGGGGAACGCCCGCGAGTTGCTGGAGCTGAGCCGCAAGCGCGCGAGCCTCGTCGCGGAACGGGCGCGCCTGGTCTCGGCGATTGGTGCGGCGACGAGCCTCTCGCAGCTGGAGCCGGTCGTGGCCCAGCGCCTGGGGATGCGACGTCCGTCCGATGGTCAATTGATCCGCTTGCCGCGCGAGGTGCGCCGTGATCCCTGAGACGACCCCGACGCTGCCGCCGCTCCCCGGCCGCATCCGCCTGCTGCACGCGGTGCTGATGGTCTTCGCGCTGGCCCTGATCGGGCAGGCGGCGCGCGTGCAGCTCTTCCAGGCGGACCAATGGGTGCAGCTGGCGCGTCGGCACCAGGTGAAGGAGGTGGCCGAGCCGGCGCCGCGCGGCGACATCGAGGACGTCACCGGGGTCCCGGTGGCCTACAGCCGACAGCTCGTGCGCTTGTCGGTCGCCAAGAAGCAGCGGCGGGACCTCAAGGCGTTAGGCGCCGAGATGCGCAAGGCCGGCATTCCGGAGCGTGAAGTCCGTCGGGCGATCGGGCCCGGCACGAACGATATCGAGCTGCGTGGCGTGTACCTGCCGGCCAAGGTGGCGCCGGTGATTCGCCACTATGGAGTGAAGCAGGCCCGTGTGGCGGACCGGGAATTCCTCCCGTCGCCGGGGGTGCGGCAGCTGGTGGGATTGGTGGGACGGGACGGGCGCGGCCGGGCCGGGTTGGAGGCGATGTTCGACTCGCTCCTCCAGGGCGAGGCGGATCGCTCGCGCGTCGTGGTCGGGAAGGGCGGGCACTTCTTTGAGGCGCCGGAGATGCTCGATGCGACCGTCCGGCGCGGGCACACGTTGCGGCTCACCGTGAATGCGGTGCTGCAGGCGATCTGCGACAAGGCCCTGGCTGATGCCGTGAAGCGCTTGCGCGCGGACGGCGGCGACGTGGTCGTCCTGCGGCCGCAGACGGGTGAGGTGTTGTGCATGTCGGGCCGCCGGCCCGGCGACGCCTACGGGGGCGCCACGGCCATGGTGGAACCCTACGAGCCGGGCTCCACGCTCAAGCCGTTCTTTGCGGCCCGCCTGCTGGAGCGGGACAAGGCCCGGCCGGACGACGTGGTGGAGACGTTCAATGGCCGCTGGGAACACCATGGCCGGGTGATCACCGATACCCACAAGGAGCGCGTGATGACGCTCCGCGACGTCATCCGCTTCTCGAGCAATATCGGCATGGTGCAGTTTGCCTCCCGGCTGGACGACGGGACGGTCTATGAGTTGCTGCGCGACCTGGGCTTCGGCACCGCCACCGGGGCGCCCTACCCGGGGGAAGCGACCGGCACCCTGCGGGCGCCCTCGGGCTGGACCTCGCAGTCGCGCGCGTCGCTGGCCATGGGGTATGAGATTGCCGTGACGCCGTTGCAGCTGGCGCTCGCCTACGCGACGCTGGCCAACGACGGGATGCTGGTGGCGCCGGCACTCATCAGCGAGGTGCGGACGCCGGACGGCGACGTGGCCTGGCGGCACACGCCCCGCGTGGTGCGGCGCGTGTTTGCGCCGGGGACGGCCGCGCGCCTGATGCCGCTCCTGGAGAGCGTCGTGGACAGCGGGACGGCGGTGGACGCCAGCCTCGAGAGCTTCCCCCTCGCGGGCAAGTCGGGCACGGCCCGGCGCACGGTCAACGGCAAGTATGGCACCTTCACCTACACCTCGTCGTTTGTTGGCCTGTTCCCGGCCCGCGATCCCCAGCTGGTGGTGCTGGCCAAGGTCGACAACCCGCGGGAAGAGTCGATCTACGGCGGCAAGGTGGCGGCCCCGGTGGCGAAGGCGGTGATCCAGGGGGCGCTCGCGGCGCGGAACGCGTCCCTGGATTGGGGGGCGCTCCTTCCGCAGCAGCAGCGCGCCGCGATCGCGCGCCGGTTGGCGCCGGAGACGGTCTCCGCCGCTGGCCAGGTCGCGACGGCGGACGTTGC
>JAEUJL010000419.1 GCA_016794835.1 Gemmatimonadota bacterium
ACGTCCGGGCGCGCCTGCAGCCACTTGCCGGCGGCGAGCACGTCCTGGTACTCGGCGTTGCCACGACCGCCGCTGTTGGGGGCGTTGCGGAAGGAGCGGCCATACCCGACGCCGCTGCGGTAATTCACCGACAGCACCACGTACCCCTGCGACGCCAGGTACTGGTTGTAGCCGTACGCCCACGCGTACCAGTGCATGTAGTGATAGGCCGGGAGCATCTGTCGCACCGGTCCGCCATGGACGAAGACGAGCGCCGGTCGCCGTTCGCCCGGCTTGAGGTCCTTCGGCAGGAAGAGCTGGTTGTGGATCTCCATGCCATCGGGGGACTTCACGATGACGACTTCCGGGTCCACGTGGGCCTCACTCGGGAAATCGGGCCCGAGCTTCGGGAAGAACGGGGTGGCCGCCCCACCGGCGGTCGGCGCCAGGGCGACCGCTGCTGGGGTCTTGTAGTCATAGTAGAGCACGGCGAGTTGCCGCCCATTGGCCAGGGGCTGCGGAAAGGCCTCGACGCCACGCCCGGTGGTCACCTGTCGCGGCGTCCCCCCGGCGACCGGGACGGCCCAGATGTGGCGGCGTTCGATGTCCCCCGCGTTGGTCGAGTAGAAGAGCGTCTTCCCGTCCTTGGAGAGGGCGGCGCTCGTGGCATTCTCGATGAGGCCGTCGGTCGTCGTGAGCATGACCGGCCGTGCCGCGGGCGTGGCGACGTTGATGGCGTAGTAGCGATCCCACTCGTCGTTGGCCGGCGAGAAGGGGAAGACCAGGTGCCCGTCCGCCCACACCAGCGCGTTGATCGCGGTGAAGGTCGGGTCGTTAGGCAGGTTGTGCCACAGCTCGCGTCCCTCGCCCGTCCCGGCATTGGCGACCATCACCGAGAGGGTGTACCCACCGGCGAATGTGGCGCGGCACAGGCCCGGGGGCTCGTTCCGCGCCGGTGCTGCGGGCGGCGCACCCTGACCCCCGCCGAATCCCTGGCCGGTGGGCGCGCCGGCGCATGGGCCACGCGAGTTGCCGGGTCCGGGGGCACCCGGGCCGGAGGGGTTCCCAATGCTCCCGATGCCCACCTGCGATTGCTGTCCGAAGGCCTGCCCGGGGCGACGGGTGAAGGCGACCTCGCGGCTGTCCGGCGACCACACCGGCGCATCGTCGTAGTCGACGCTCGGGGCGAGGTATCGCACCTGGCGTGCCTTCACGTCGAGGACCCCGATGAACGAGTGGTTCTGGCGCACGCTGACAAACGCCAGCTTGCTCCCATCGGGTGACCAGCGCGGCGAGCGCTGTGTCCCCCATGCCTTCACCAGGGGCTTGAGCCCGCGCGCGATGGAGTCGGTGGCGCCGCGCGCCGTGCTCGCCGCGTACACCTGCCCGTCCTTCAGGAAGGCGACCCAGCGGCCATCCGGGGAGAGCTCGGGGTCGCCCCCGGCGATCACCTTCCAGGCGGGGCCGCCGGTCGTGCGCACGGCCCAGATCGCGCGCTCGGCGCCATCGGGATCGTGCGACGGGTTGGCCACCCAGCCGAGCCGGTTGGGCGCGGAGCCACGGACAAACACGACCGTGCCGCCATCGTCCGAGATCTCCACGTTGGTCAGGTCGATCCCGTCGTCCTCGAGGAAGCGCGTCAGTCGCACCGGGGTCCACGACGGGGCGGCCGCCGTGTAGACGTTGCGCATCCCCCGTTCATAGGCCATCCAGGCCACCCGGTCGGCCTTGCGTGCGCTGACGAGCTCCAGCGGGGCGGCAGGCGCCATGAACTGGTCAATGGTGGCCCTGGGCTGGGCACGGCCCGTGGTGGCGAGGATCGCGAGGCCGACGAAGGCGCGAAGGGAGGATCGCATGGATGTGGGTCGGGTGTTCCCAACAAGATGTGCACGGGACCGACGGGCACAACGGGCCGCGAGCTGCGGGGCCGCGTGGCGGGCGGTAGATTCGCGCCATGTCCCAGGGGGTCACCGAACAACTCGCCGCGTTTGTGGCCGACGCCAGCTTCTCCGCGCTGCCGGATGAGGTGGTGGCGCATTGCGAGCGCGCGGTCGTGGACTGGCTGGGCAGCGCCCTGGCCGGTTCGCTGGAGCCGCCGGCCCACATGGCGCGACAGGTGGTCGAGGCGCTCGGCGTGTCGGACGCGTGCAGCGTCTTTCCGTCCGGCCGGAGTTCGGCGGCGGGGGCCGCCATGGCCAATGGCGTGGCCTCGCATATCCTCGAACTCGATGACGTGCACAAGGGGTCCACGCTGCACGCAGCCGCCCCGGTCATCCCCGCGGCGCTCGCCGTGGCGGAACGCGAGCACGCCACCGGGGCGGCGTTCCTCCTGGCGGTGGCGCTTGGCTACGACGCGGCGTTGCGTGTGGGTGAGGCGGTCAATCCCAGTCACTATCGCTTCTGGCATCCCACCGGCACCGCCGCGACGTTCGGGGCGGCGGCCGCCGCAGCCTCGCTGCTCGGGCTCGATCGGCACGGAGCGCGGGATGCCTTGGGGAGCGCGGGGACGCAGGCGAGCGGGTTGTGGGAGTTCAATGCTGACGGGTCGATGAGCAAGCACCTGCACCCCGGCAAGGCGGCAATGAATGGCGTGATCGCCGCCGATCTCGCGCGCGTGCGGTTCACCGGAGCATCCCGCATCCTCGAGGGGGAGCGCGGCTTTTTCCATGCCACGGCCGCGGAGGCCGACCCCACCCGGATCACCGACGCGTTAGGCACGCGGTGGAAGGTGGCCGAGAATTGCTACAAGCTGCATGCCTGCTGCGGGCACACCCATGCGGCGATTGACATGGCGCTGGAGCACCGCGCGGCCCGCGGCTGGCATGGGGCCGAGGCGGTGGGTGACCTGCGCGAGGTCGTGGTCGAGACCTACGGGCCGGGCTACGAGATCGTGAAGGAGGCCAACCCGCGGGCCCCGTACCAGGCCAAGTTCTCGCTCGCCTATGTGGTGGCCGTCGGGTTGCTCGAGGGCGTGGTGGGGTTGGAGCAGTTCGGGGTCGGTCGCTTTCGTCCCGAGGGCGTGGTCCACGCGGAGGTGGCGGCGCTGTTGCCGCGGATCCACGTCCGCGTCGCGCCAGACCTCACGGCGAAGTATCCCGCGGAGTGGGGAACGCGCGTGACCTTCGTCCATGGGGACGGGACACGGGTGTCACGGGGGGCGGCGTACCCGCGCGGCAACCCGGAGAACCCGGTGTCCACCGAGATGCTGCGGGCAAAGGCCCACGCCCTCCTCGCCCCGCGGTTTGGCGACGGACCGGCGCGCGCCGCATTGGCGTGGGTCGATGGGCTGCGCGAGGCGAGGGACATGGCGGCGCACACGCGCCAGTTGATGGCGGCGATGGAGGGCAAACATGGGTGAGATCAATCCCCGCGCCGCCGATCACCACACCTTGCGCGAGGGGGTGCGCGCGGCGTGCGCACCCTTTGACGGCGCGTACTGGCAGCGCGTGGAGCGCGAGCGGGGATACCCCGTGGAGTTTGTCGACGCGTTGACCCGTGCGGGCTGGCTGGCGGCGTTGATCCCGGAGGAGTACGGGGGGAGCGGGCTGTCCCTCACGGAA
>JAEUJL010000443.1 GCA_016794835.1 Gemmatimonadota bacterium
GACACCACGCGCATCGCCCTGCGGGTCCCGCGCGACATCCCGAGCGGCACGGTCGCGTTCACCAATGCGCGGCTGGTGACACTGAAGAATCGCGAGGTGGTCACCGGCACGCTGGTCGTGACCGGGAACCGCATTACCTGCGTCGGGCGCTGCGCGGTGCCGGGCGGGGCGCGGGTCTTCAATGCCCGCGGCAAGACGATCATCCCGGGCTTCATCGACGTGCACTCGCACAACTACCGGGAACATCGCGGGATCATCCCGCAGCAGAACGCCGAGGGGGCCATCTTCCTGAGCTACGGGATCACGACCACGATGGACCCGTCGATGTGGTCGCAGAACCTCTTCCCGACGCGGGAGATGGTGGAGGCCGGGCTCGTCGTCGGTCCGCGCGTGTACACGACGGGGGATCCGCTCTATGCCGGCGACGGCAACCGGCAGGAGGACTTCAGCACGCCGGCGATGGCCGAGGCGGGGATCCTGAAGCTGAAGCACTGGGGATCGGTGAGCCTCAAGCAGTACCAGCAGCCGCGGCGGGACCAGCGGCAATGGGTGATGGAGGCCGCGCGCAAGCACGGGATGCAGGTGACCAGCGAGAACGGCGACCTGGAGTACACGCTGGGGATGGTGATGGACGGGCACACCGGCTTCGAGCATCCGTTGAGCTACACGCCGCTCTACAGCGACGTCACGCGCTTCTTCGGGATGGCGCAGGCGACGTATTCACCGACCTTCATGGTGGGTGGCCCGGGCCCGTGGAACGAGGAGTACTGGTACCAGGAGAGCGAGGTGTGGAAGGATGCCAAGACCCGCCGCTTCCTGCCGTGGGTCACCTCGATCCCGCAGGCGCGGCGACGGATGATGCGTCCCGCCACGGACTACTCCTATGGATGGATTGCGCAGGGGATGGCCGACATGATTGCGGCCGGCGGCTTTGGCGCCATCGGCGCCCACGGGCAGCACAACGGGCTTGCCTCGCACTGGGAAGTGTGGATGGCCGCGGCGGCGACGGGCCCGATGGGGGCGCTGGAGGTGGCGTCGCTGCATGGGGCCCGGTTCATCGGTCGCGAGAAGGACCTGGGCTCGCTCGAGGTGGGCAAGTACGCCGACTTCATGGTGCTCAACGCCAACCCGCTCGACAACATCAGGAATACCGCCAACATCCAGTACGTGGTGAAGGGGGGCGTGGTCTACGATGACGAGACCCTGGATGAGGTGTGGCCGCGGCAGCGGCCGTACGGCACGCCGTACTGGATCGTGCCGGATGCGCTCAAGATGGATCGCAAGCCGATTCGGTAGGACGCAGGTCGCGCGCATGAGCGGCAACCAACCTTTGTGTCGCGCCTAGGCGTGGGGGATGGGCGAGTGTAGCATCCGGGTGCCTCGCGCCTCCCCCCATGCCTCTCCTCTCCGCGCTGCTCGGCGTTGTCGTGCACGCGCAGCTTGCCGCCCACCTCCCGCGCGTCCCGCTGCCGCGCCCCGCGGCGAACGCACAGCGCGTCGCCGTGCACCAGAACGCGCACCCGGCGGGCACACGCACCGGCCGACGGCTCGAGCTGTCGCTGGACGTGGTGGAGGGGGCGTGGCGACCGGAAGGGAGCGACGACCCCGAGGTGCCGATCCTCGCCTTTGCGGAAGCAGGGAAGGCGCCATTGGTCCCGGGGCCGATGATTCGCGTGCCGCAGGGGACCGAGGTCGTCCTGACGCTGCACAATCGATCTGATTCGGCCCTCGTGATCCGGGGCCTGCGACCGGGAGCGAGGGTGGCGGTGGATACCGTGCAGCTCGCCGCGTCGGCCACGCGGGTGGTGCGCTTTCGCCTCGACGCGGTGGGCACCTTCTACTACACCGGGAGCTTTGTCGGCCTCACGCCGGAGGATCGCCTCTGGAAGGACAGCCAGCTCAACGGTGCGATCGTCGTGGACCCTCCTGGGGTATCCACCCGCGACCACGTCATCCTGCTCAGCGAGTGGTTTCATCCCTACGACGAGAACCGGCCGTTCGAGGTCGTCTCGGTCATCAACGGCAAGGCGTGGCCGCATACCCAGACCCTTGAGCTGCAACAGGGCGACTCGACCCGGTTCCGCGTGATCAACACGATCCCGCTCTACCATCCCCTGCATCTCCACGGCTTCTATTACCAGATCGAGTCGCGGGGCGACGGGGCGCAGGACACCCGGGTGCCACCACGCGAGCGCCACCTCACCAACACCGACGTCATTGCGCCCGGGGCGACCTACACCCTGAGCTTTGTGCCCAGCACGCCGGGCAACTGGCTGTACCACTGCCACTTCGCCTTCCACGTGGACGGGACCGTGAGTCTCGTGGGGGCGCCACGGGATTCGGTGGAGGCAGCGGCCGGACACGGCGCGCATGCCGGGGGCGCCGGGGAGCACTCCATGCGCGGGCTCGCCTTCGGCATCAAGGTGGCGCCGGCGCCGGGGTACGCCGAGCCCGACCTCTCGAATGCGAGGACGCTGCGGTTGTTCGTGGGGCGTGATGAGGGGCGGTTGGTGACCGGGGCGCCAGCCATCGGCTTCTCCCTCCAGGA
>JAEUJL010000450.1 GCA_016794835.1 Gemmatimonadota bacterium
ATGGGCATCCCCTCGCCGCCATACCGGAACTCCTCTTCTTCCCGCGGGCCACACCAGGGACAAGGAATCTGCAGCATCAGTGCGCGCTCACTCCCGCCCCGTGTTCATCGATGAGGGCACCGGACGAGAACCGGTCCAGGGTGAAGGGCGCGTTGAGGGCGTGCGGTTCCCCGGTCGCCAGCGTGTGGGCGAACACCCATCCCGAGGCAGGGGTCGCCTTGAACCCGCCCGTGCCCCAGCCGCAGTTCAGGAACAGGTCGCGGACCGGCGTGTGCCCCAGGATCGGTGACGCATCGGGGGTCATGTCCACGATCCCCGCCCAGACGCGGAGGACATGCGCCCGCGCCATGATCGGGTACAACTCCAGCGCGGCCTGCAGCTGGTGCTCGAGGATGTGGAACGACCCACGCTGCGCGTACGAGACGTAGTTGTCGCGCGACGCGCCCATCACCAGTTCGCCCTTGTGGGCCTGGCTCACGTACACGTGCAGGGCTCCGGACATCACCACGCACGGCAGCATCTGGTCGAGGATCTCGGACACGAGCGCCTGCAGCGGGTAGCTCTGGATCGGCACGTCGAACCCCGCGAGCCCCGTGAGGAGCGAGGTCCGCCCGGCGCCGACCAATCCCACGCGTCCCGCGCCAATTCGTCCGCGCGTGGTCAGCACGCCGGTCACCCGCCCGTCGACCCGCTCGAATCCCGTGACCTCACACCCCTGGATCAGGTGCACCCCAAGGGCGTGGGCCGCGCGGGCGAGGGCGAAGACCACCGCGTCGTGCCGTGCAATCCCCGCGCGCCGCTGCAGGGTCGCGCCGTACACCGGGTAGCGCACGTCCTGGGCGATGTTCACGATCGGGCAGAATCGCTGGACCTCCACCGGATCGAGCCACTCGGCGTCGATCCCCTGCAGGCGATTCGCGTACATCGTCCGCTGGGCCACGGCGGCCTCGTGCCGCGAGTGACAGAGCGTCAGCATCCCCCGCTGGTCATACAGCACATCGTGCCCGAGTTCGTCCCCCAGCGTCGACCACAGCTGCATCGAGAACTCGTAGAGCGGCATGCTCTCCTCGCGCAGGTAGTTCGAGCGGATGACGGTCGTGTTTCGCACGGCATTCCCGTTGCCGATCCACGAGCGATCGAGGACGGCCACGTTGGTGATGCCGTGGTTCTTCGCCAGGTAGTACGCCGTGGCGAGTCCGTGCAGCCCGCCACCGACCACGACCACATCGTAGGTGGCGCGTGGGGTCGGGGTCGACCAGAGCTGGTCGGGGTTATGGAACGCGTGCTCGCGCGGTGGGGAGATCACGGGCGGCAAGCTGGCCGCGTCACCGGGCGGACGGAAGGGGTCCCTCCGGAATGCGAAAACGGCGCCCGCTGGGGGCGCCGTTTCGACGATCGGTCAGAGCGGGCGATGGGACTCGAACCCACGACGTCCAGCTTGGGAAGCTGGCATTCTACCAACTGAATTACGCCCGCGTGGAGGCGTAAGGTAGGCCGACGGCGGTCCGCTGGGTAGGGGGCCGGGGCGGGAGGAACGGCCCCGCCCCCCCGGTCCCCCGCCCCCGGCCACCCCCGCCCCGGGGCGACAGGCCAAGGACGGGTGGTGGTTCGGACCCGCGCCTACGGGATGACCTTCTGCTCGCCGAGCACGTAGCGGGCGAAAAACGCGTATTCCCGCTGCAGCTTGTCCACCATGTGGCGGGGCTCCTGCAGGCCATGCGGCTCCCGGGGGTAGAAGACCAGCTCCACCGGCACCTCATTCTTCTTGAGCCCCATGTAGAGCTCCTGTGCCTGCCCGATCGGGACGCGCGTGTCGGCCTGGCCATGGAGGATGAGCGTCGGGGTCTTGGCATTCTTGATGTAGGTCATCGCCGACGCCTTCTCGTACTGCGCCTTCACGTCCCACGGCTCCCCGCCGTAATACGCCTCGAGGAGGGTCTGCAGGTCGTTGGTGGAGTACATCGAGTACATGTTGGTGAGCCCCGCCCCCACCATCACCGCCTTGAAGCGGGTGGTCTGCGAGAGGGTCCACGCCGTCATGTAGCCACCGTAACTCCACCCGCCCTGGGCGAGCTTGTCCGGGTCGGCGATCCCGCGCTTCACCAGGTCGTCGATGCCGGTCTGGATGTCGCGATAGTCCCCGCCGCCCCAGTCCTTCACGTTGGCCAGCATGAACTTCTCGCCGTAGCCCGACGAACCGCGCGGGTTGGGATAGAACACGGCCCATCCCTTCCCCGCCCACACATGGCCCGCGTTGTCGTACCAGCTGGACGGGAAGCCCTGCATCCACACGCCGGACGGGCCGCCGTGCACCACCGTGACCATCGGGTACTTCTTCCCGCGCTCGTAGCCCACCGGGTAGAGCAACACGCCCTCGATCTCCATCCCGTCGGTCGACTTCCAGCGGACAACCTCACCGGCGCCTAACGACCAGCTGGCGACGGCGGCATTGTGCGTGGTGAGGGTGCGCGGCGGCGCATCACCCGCCTCGAAGACCCCGACCTCCGGCCCGCGGTCGATCGTCGAGTAGGCAGCGGCAAAGCGGTTCCGGTCGCGCGCGTAGGACACGCCATCCGAGCCGAAGAGCCCGCCGATCACGCCGGCGAACTTCGTCACCTGCCGCGGCATCCCGCCCGCCGTGGCCACCGTGAAGACCTGCGAGGTCGTGCCCGTGGTCGTCATGAACCACAGCGACTGCCCGTCGGCCGCCCAGGAGGGCGTCCCCGGCTGGTAGAGGTACGTGTCCGGGATCACGATGCGCGGCGCACCACCCGCGGCCGGCATCACGGCGAGCTTCGTCTGGGCGATGATCGGCGCCGCGGCACCACGCGTGAGGAACGCGATCCACTGCCCGTCCGGCGACCAGCGCGCCGACTGGTCCGTCCCGGCATTCTCCGTGAGGCGACGCTGCTGCCCGCTGCTCGCATCCACGACCCAGATGTCCGACCGGTGGATGTCGTCCGCCCGCGTCGATGGCACCGTCGTATACGCGATCTGCCGTGAGTCGGGTGACCAGTCGATGTCGAGCAGGTCCAGGTCCCGAGCCACCAGCTCCTTCGCCTCCCTGGTGGCCACCGTGATCACCCAGAGGCGGTTGTGCTTGAGGTTCAGGTCGACCGTGATCGCATCCTCCCCACCCTTCTGCCGCTTCTCCTCCTCCTCGGTCATCACATACGGCGCCAGGTAGGCGATGCGCGAACCATCCGGCGACCACCGGTAGTCGATCACCCCGCTCTTGGAGGTCGTGAGTGCCTCGGCCTCACCCCCAAACGGGGAGAGCAGGAAGAGCTGCGGCGCCCCGCCACGCTCCGAGATGAAGGCGAGCCGCTGTCCATCGGGGGACCATCGCGGCGAGCGGTCCTTCTTGTCGCTGGTCGTCAGGCGGCGTAGGGCCCCGCTGCCGTCCGCCGACGCGAGCCACAGGTCCGTGTCGGACTTGTTCCCGGCGAGGTCGAACGACTCGACGACGTAGGCGACGCTCCGCCCATCCGGGCTCAGTTGCACCCCCGACAGCTGCTTGAGCGCGAGGGCATCCTCAAAGGTCATGGCGCGCTTCGTCTGCGCGCCGGCTACGAACGAGAGGGTCAGGGCCACGAGGGCCGCACCACGTCGCAACATTGCGTTCACCAGGGTGAGGTCGGGAGCAAATCTACCCCCGGTGTGACCCTTGT
>JAEUJL010000460.1 GCA_016794835.1 Gemmatimonadota bacterium
GGACACGTCGAACCCATCGAACGCCGGATCGGTGAGGGCGCGCACGATCTGGCGCATCCGGTCCGAGCGATAGTTGAACGTGATGACGGCGTCGCCGTCGCGCATTGGCGCCACGGGCTGCCCATCGCGCGTCACGACGACCGGTGAGATGAACTCGTCCGTCACCCCCGCGTCGTACGAGGCACGGACCGCCGCGACCGGATCGGTCACCGAGGGCCCGCGGCCGCGGACCGCCGCGTCGTACCAGCGGATCACCCGCTCCCACCGCTTGTCCCGGTCCATGCCGAAGTACCGGCCGCCTAACGATGCCACCACCACTCGCCCGTCGGCCCGGCGCAGCGTCTCCTCCAGGTACCCCAGCCCCGACGTGGGCAAGGTGTCGCGACCGTCCATGAGGCAATGCAGGGCGATGCGCGGCACGCCGGCCCGGTGAGCCAGGTCCATCAACGCAAACAGGTGCCGGTCGAGTGCGTGGACCCCACCGTCCCCAAGCAGCCCCATCAGGTGCAGCGTCCCGCCGGTCGTCCGCACCTGGGCACAGGCATCGGTGAAGGCCGGTCGCGTGAAGAACGACCCATCCTCGATCGCTTCGTCGATCCGCACCAGGTCCTGCTTGACCACGCGTCCCGCGCCAAGGTTCAGGTGCCCGACCTCGCTGTTCCCCATCTGGCCGGCCGGGAGCCCGACGGCCCGCCCGGAGGCCTCGAGCAACGTGCGCGGGGCCCGCGCCCAGAGCTGCTTCCAGACGGGCATCCGGGCGAGGGCGACCGCATTGGCCTCGTCGGCCGTGCGGTGGCCAAAGCCATCCACAACCACAAGAACGACCGGTCGCTGCGAACTCGCCATGGCGGGACGATGGGGAAGGGAGGGACGGGAATGTAACCGGCCCAACGGATGCTGGCCCCGGAACATCCGCGCCCCGTGGGGGTCGCAGTGCCGGCGGGGTGGCGGCGGGTCCCCTTTCGGGTACCTTTCCCACCCCGGTGGGGAACGGCTTCCGCGAGCGTTCGCAACCTCCCACCGTGACGCGTTCAGGCCCGACGCGTCGTCCCAAGTCATGGCAGCGTCGCGGGGCGGTGTCCCGCGTCACGGCACGCACCTCCCCCCGTCCCCACACTCACGGGATGAACCGCTATCGCTTCCTGCGTCTGGCCGTTGCCACGCTCCTTCTCGGGGCGGGGCTTGGCGCGCAGGAGGGCGGCGCGGAACAGCTCGGGGCGGCACGCGACACCCTGCGCGGGCGGTCGGGGAAGTTGCTCGCCCGGCAGGTGGGCGGCGCACGGGGCGGGCCGATCCGCATCCTCCAGGAGCTGTTCGGTGACAGCGCCGTCCGTCGCCACGGGATCTACCGGGCGGAACTGACCACCGGACCGCTGAGCTTCATCAACTTGATGCCGTTCGGCGCGAAGACCCGGGGACGGGTCGGCCGCTACCTCGTGGGGACCTGGCCGCGTGAGGGCCGCGGGAACACGGACCTCCCCGATGGCTTCATCGAGGTCACCCCGGACAACCAGGACACACGGCTCTCGGAACACTTCCGCCTGCGTGACTTCCTGACCCACGACCAGGCGAACGTGTGGCCGAAGTACGTCGTGGTGCGTGAGCCACTGCTCGACAAGCTCGAGCTGGTGATCGAGGACCTGAATGCCCGCGGCATCCGTGTCGGCGGCCTCAAGGTGTTGTCCGGCTTCCGCACGCCCCAGTACAACGCGCGCGGTGTGGGGCGAGGGGGCCGAGCCCGGGACAGCCGGCACCAGTACGGCGATGCCGCGGATGTCTTTGTGGACGACAACGGGGATGGTCGTCCGGACGACCTCAATGGCGACGGGCGCAGCGACAGCCGCGACATCAGGATCCTCATCGAGAGCGTGGAGCGGGTGGAGCGTACGCACCCCGAGTTGTCCGGCGGCCTCGGGCTCTATCGCAGCACTTCGAATCACGGCGGGTTCGTGCACGTGGACACGCGCGGTTCCGCCGTGCGCTGGGGCTTCAGCTGATGACGCGCGAACGCTCGCGCCTGGGCCCGGCGTTGTTCTTCGGGGCCCTGGCCATTGCGTCCGTGACCGTCCTCTCCCGGGCGGATGCCGCCCTCGGACCGTCACGACGGACGGTCGCCCGTCCGTTTCCCGCGGCGCGCGCCGCGTGGAGTGCGACGGGGCGCAGTCGCGCCGTTCGCATGCTCACGTCGCTGCCCGCCCTCCCGGTTGAAGTGCCCCTCGAGTTCGCGCACGCACCCGTGGGGCTTCGGTACGAATGGGTGCCCGTCGGGTCGATGGCCGGGGTCGAGGTGCCGCGTCCACTCTCCGGGGCGCTCGTCGCGCCATCACGTCCCGGCTTCTACCGTCTCGCCCTGGAGCGCGATGGCCAGCGCCAGGTGGTCGACAGTGTGACCCTCGGGGTCATGAAGCCCCTCACGGAAAAGCGAGGGGCGTCGATCAATGGTTACCGCATCGGGTTCTTCCGCGGGGAGCGACGCGGTGGGGCGGGGGTGCCTGATGGCCTGCTCGAGGTTCGGGAGCACGAGGCGGACCTGCCGGTCTCCGAGCACTTCGCCCTCGGTGACTTCCTCACGCACGACAACCAGACCAGCTGGCCGCGCTACGTGGCCCTCGATCCGCGACTGTTGGACAAGCTGGAGCTGGTCTTCGAGGAAATCGCGCGGTTCCGGGGCAGCGCCGATGCCTCGCGCGTTGCCGTGGACCTGCATTCAGGCTTCCGCACGCCGCTGCATAACCAGCGGGTGCCGCGGGCCGCGAGCGACAGCCGCCACCAGTACGGCGACGCCGCGGACATCGCCGTGGACGCCAACGGCGACGGACGCGTGACCTGGGTGGACGTGACCCTTATCGCCCGGGCCGTGGACGCCGTCGAGCGCGCGCACCCGGAGTTGGTCGGCGGGCTCGGACAGTACCACCTGGGCTCCCCGTACGCGCACATCGATGTGCGTGGCACCCGCGTGCGCTGGCGCGGCTGACGCGCACGGCCGGAACCGCCGGTGGCACCGGCCCGTAGGACCGCACGCGACCCCTTCATTCATCGCCGGCCGGGCCGGATTTCCCATGGCACTCTCTCCGCACCTTCGCGACCGCCTCATGCGGCAGCTCGACACGCTGACCGACGAGAAG
>JAEUJL010000482.1 GCA_016794835.1 Gemmatimonadota bacterium
GGCTGGGGCGGTCGAGCCACCGGCTACGGCAAAGGTGACCGTCGCGGTCCCCGGTGCCACGGCGATCACGTCCGTCCGGCGATTGTCGGCAACGTTCTGCACCGCGAGCACAGCCGGATTGCTCGACGTGGCGGTGAGCGAGGGGGTGATGAGGTTCGGTTCACCGGCCTGATCGTCGTAGGCCATGGTCCAGACGTTGCTTCCGTTGCCCACGCTGAGCGAGTTGCCGGGTGCAGTGCAATCCGTGCTGCAGAACAGGCTCCACCCGGCAACCTTGCCGCCGGTGGCGATGATCGTCACGGTTGCCGTCGCCAGCACGGCCGGGGCATCAACGGATCGCGCGGTGATCGTCACCGGACCGAGGCCGAGCGGGCGCAATTGGGTCGCACCCACGGTGCTCGGGAGCTCCGCGACTTCACACGTGTAGCCTCCCGATCCGGTGATCGGGTCGCCCACATCGGTGGTGGTGCACGGGGTCCCGTTGGTCACTTCCTTGTACACCCAGTTGGTGCTGTTGGCGCCGATGCGAACGAGCTTGGTGCCGGTGAACGCGCAGGTGGCACCCTCGGCGGCGCAGGCGGTGAACGGCGTGGTGGGACGCACGATGGCGGTCCGGGCGTTCGACACGCTCCACCGAACCGACCGCCCGGTCAGGACATTCCCGTTCTGGTCGCGGACCTGTGGCGTGATGTTGATCGGCAGCCCCAATGGGGCTTGCGTCGGAACACCGCTCAAGACCAGGGTGGTCACGACGGGGACCGACACCGTCAGCGCCACGCTGCCGCTCACGCCATCACTCGTCGCCTGGATCGTGGTCGTTCCCGCGCTCACCCCGGTCACCTGACCCGTGGTGTTCACGGTGGCCACCCCCGGGTTTGACGACGTCCAGGTGGGAGAGCGGTCCGTGATCGGCTGGTTCGACGTGCTCGTGAGCGTTGCCGTCAGCGCGACCGTCTGCCCGACCGCGAGGTTGGTCGATGGCGCGGTGACCTGCACGCGTTGCACGACCGCCCGCACCGTCAGCGCGACAGTGCCGTTCACGTTGGGGTTGGCCGGGTCGCGCGCCGTGATGGTCGCTCCACCGGGGCTCACCCCTGTGACGCGCCCGGTCCCGTCCGCCGTTGCAACGGCCGTGTTCGACGACGACCAGGTGAGTGTCCGCCCCGACAGGTCGTTGCCGCGCGCATCGGCCACCCGCGCCGTCACCTGCACGCTCTGGCCTTCATTCACCACCGCGCTCGGCGCGGTCAAGGTGATGCTCGCGATGGCGGCCGGAGTCACGACGATCGCCGCGCTCCCCGACCCGCCACCGGCTTGCGCGGTAATAAGGACTGGGCCGCCGGCGGTCACCCCGGTCACCGTTCCCGTCGATGACACCGACGCGACGGCCGGGTTCGATGAGGTCCAGGTGGTGGTGAGCCCCGTGCAGTTGGTCTGGACGACCGCCGCGCTCAGGTTCAGCGACTCGCCGACGGCGATGGAACCGGTTGCCGGCGCGACATTCACCGCGGTCACGGCGCATACGGGCGCCGGGGCGTCCTTGCCGCCACACGCCGCGAGGAGGGCGGTAACCGCCAGGCATCCTGCCAGTGCGACCTGCCGTCGGAATGTGGGAGTCAGCTCGAGGGTGCGGAGCATCGGGTCAGGGGGGTGGAGGACAGGTGCAACCAGCGGAGCCGGCGTTCGGGCCCGCAACCGCTGCCACAATGCCGTTCGGTCGCATCGAGGGGTGAGGTCGTGATGTGCCAATGCCTTGCGGCAGTGTTCGCTGGAACGGCGCCGAAAGATTTTGGGACGCCTGACAGGGGCTCGCGGTGAGCCATGTCGCGGCCGCCGCTGTATTCTCCGTCATGGGACCGCCAACTCTCCGGCGCCTCCTCGCGCTCGTCGCGCTGACCGTGACGGCAGGTCGGGGGCACGCACAGGGATCTTCCGCCTACACCGAGAGGATCTTTGCCACCCGGGACGGCCTCCCAAGTCAGGCGATCAGCCACGTCGTGCAGGCGCGCGATGGGTATCTGTGGGTCGCGAGCGGCGGGCTGTTGTCGCGCTTCGACGGGGTCTCATTCCGGTCATATAGTGCCGCCAACACCCCGCTCCTGCGGAGTCGCGTGGTTGCCATCGCGCCCGGGCTCGGTGACACCCTCTGGATCGTCGACCAGTCCTCGGCACTCCTGGCGTACACGGGAGGACGCTTCGTGTCGGTCGCCCCCTCGAGTCCAGGGCTCATCCAGGCCATCGGCCAGGACCGCCACGGCTCGCTCTACGCCGTACGAGCGCAGACGGTCGTCAGGCTCGACCGCGGACGGGGAACGTGGACTCCGACCAGCCAGGCACTTGGGTTGTCGTTTCTCACCGCCTACTGGCTGACGGCCGATGGACGCGGTGACCTCTGGATCCCGGATTCGGCAAGTGTGCTGCGACGGGTCACGTCGCCCGCAGACTCACACCCCACGGTGGGGCAGGCCGCGCTCGTGTCACCGAGAACGGGCGCGGTGCTGAGCATCGTGGCGCGCAACGGAAGGCACGAGGTGCGGGAGGCCGACGGCACGGTGTCGTGGTCGTATCCGGCGCGGGGCAATGTTCCGATCCTGGTGGATCGGGACGACCGCCTCTGGGTGGCAAATGACACGCAATACGTGGTCTACGAGAGAGGAGTCGAACGCCCCGTCGCCGTGGTCCGCAGGATCACCCCCCTCAGCGCCTTGCACCTGGGAGCGGCGGGGTGCCTCTGGGAGACCGGAGTCGCACTCCGCCAGATCTGTCGCTCCGCGTTTCGCAGCTTTCCGGTCCCGGCGTCGGAGTACAACGGTCGCGGCCCCGGTGGTTCCATCATTTTTCGGCGCCACAAGGGGGGAGAGTCCATCGCCATCTCCCCCGATCAGCCCCAGGTGCTGCTGACTGACGACGAACATCTGCGGTATGCCGGTGCCTTTGCTGACCATCGGGATGTCGTGTGGTGGGCAAAAACATCAGCACCGCTGGCTTCGCGACAACAACGAGCGATCGAAATCACCGGTGGGGCACGGGTGCTTCCGCACCGGGACGTCATTGCATTCTCCGATGATCCGCGCTTTCCCGGGGTCATCTGGTATGGCTCCGGGACCGCGCTCTATCGCACCATCAGCGATGGGGCGACTGGCCGGGTGGTCACGGACTCCGTTGAGCTGGCCGGCAGACCCACCTCCGTCTCCTTTGCCTCAGACGGCTCCGCGTGGGTGACGCTGGTCACGCGCGACGCGATGCCCGGGCTCGTTCACGTGAGAGGGTCGACCGTCACCGGCTACGGCCCGGACAACGGAATTCCACCCGCCGAGCTGCGCGTGGTGCATGCGATGGATGATGGCAGCGTGTGGATCGGGACGTATGGAGCGGGTCTGCTGCGCCTGAGGGACGGCCGCGTTCAGCGGATCACGGCAAGGGACGGGCTCGCGGAGAATGTGGTCACGAGCTTCCTCCTCGACGAACGTGGCAACGTCTGGATGGGAGGCAACCAGAGTATCCATCGCGCGCCACTGCGCGAACTGTCCGACGTTCTCGATGGGAAGCGCTCGCACGTGAACGGGGTCGCCTACAGCGAGGCGGACGGCATCGAGGTGCCTGAGGCCACGGGACCGCCGGGGGTGCGTGCAGACAAGGGGCGCCTCTGGTTGCCCACGATCAATGGCGCCGTGCTGGTCGATCCACGCCTGGCCCTGACCCTGGACTCCCTCGCGCCCGTCATTCGCATCGACGACCTCCTGACCGCCCATGACTCGTTAGGATGGTCGCCCACACCCGTGCGGCTGACGCGCGGTGCCCGACGGCTGACCGTGCGCTACGCGGGCGTCATCATGCGCAAGGCCGATGCCCTCCGGTATCAGTATCGCATTGATGGGGTGGACGCCGACTGGATCGACGCCGGCCGCGCCCGCGTGGCGACGTACAATGCCGTGGGGCCCGGACGGCACACCTTCCGTGTCCGGGCCATCACGGCGGCGGGCGCGGCCACACCGGGCGAGGCCACACTCGATTTCATCGTCCCGGCGTTCTTCACGGAGACGCCACTGTTCTTCGTGCTCTTTCTCTCAGGGGCGGGCGCGCTGCTGTGGACGGGGGTGCGCTTCCGCGAACGGGCCCTGGTGCGGCAGCAGGCTGCCCTGTCACAGGCGGTACAGGAGCGAACCGCCGAGCTGTCCGAGGCGCTCGCTACGGTCGGTGACCAGGCGTCACAGCTTCGCACACTCGACGAGGCAAAGTCGCGCTTCTTCGCCAACGTGAGCCACGAATTCCGCACGCCACTGTCGCTCATCCTGGGGCCTGTCGACGACCTGCGCGAGGGACGCTTCGGCACACTCGGTGCTGCCGCCACGCGTCGGCTCGATGGGGTGCGCGCGAACGCCGAGCGGTTGCTCCAGCTGGTGGACCAGTTGCTGGACATCGCCCGCTTGCAGTCCGGCGCCCTCACCCTGAGCGCCCGGGTGCAGGACCTGGTGCCGCTGCTCCGGCGCATGACCGACTCCTTCTCATCGCTCGCCGAGCGCAAGGGGATCGACCTCCGCCTGTCCTGTCCTGTCTCGGGGCTGATCGTCTCCTGCGATGCCGACCAGATCGAAAAGGTCATCGCGAACCTCGTGGGCAACGCCCTCAAGTTCACGCCACCGGGTGGTGCGGTTGAGCTGCTGGCGTCCGTGCAACCGGGTGACGCTGGTGCGCCCGGGGCCGTGGTCATCGAAGTGGTCGATACCGGTCCTGGCATCGCCCCGGAATTCCAGGCGCGGGTGTTCGACCGGTTCTTCCAGGTGAACGACTCCGCGAGCCGGCCCCACGAAGGCACGGGCATCGGGCTCGCCCTGGTCCGGGAACTGGTGGAGCTGCACGGCGGGGAAGTCCGCCTGCAGAGCACCGTTGGGTCCGGCAGTCGCTTCATGGTGCGCCTGCCCCTGGCCGCGACTGGTGTGCGGGCCCCCGCGGAGCGCGTGCGCCTGACCCCGGAGCGGGTCGGTGTGCAGCGGCGTGAGCGGCCCCAGGTGGCACGCCCGCGCGATGCCGCCGTGGACAGCGTGACCGTCTTGCTGGTCGAGGACAATGCAGACCTCCTCGAATACCTGCGCGAACACCTGGCCGAGCGCTTTCGCGTGATCGTCGCCGAGAATGGGGCGCGTGGGCTGGAGATGGCGCGCCTTCATCACCCGGACCTGATCGTCAGCGACGTCATGATGCCGGAGATGGATGGCCAGGCGCTCTGCGAGGCGATCAAGGGCGATCCGGAGACCGACTACATCCCGGTGGTGCTGCTCACGGCCAAGGCGTCGCGCGACTCGCGGCTCAGCGGCCTGGCCCAGGGCGCCGATGATTACCTGACGAAGCCGGTGGACCTCCAGGAGCTGCTGATACGCGCCGAAAACCTCATCGCATCGCGGCGTCACGTCCGCGAGCGGCTGCGCGCCCTCGACCAGCCCTTGCCAACGATCCAGGTTCCCCTGGCGGCCCCGCCGCGCGATGCGACGGAACGCGCCATGGTGGACCAGCTGTCGCGGGAGCTTGCCCGACATCTCGCGGATGCGGAGTTCGACGTGAGCGCCCTCGCCGCCGCGATGGGGATGGGGCGCACGACGCTGTACCGCAAGCTGTCGCCGCTGCTCGGCATGTCCCCGCTCGACGCATTGCGCGAATATCGACTGGCACAGGCCGCGCAATGGTTGGCCGAGACAGCGATCACCGTGAGTGAGGTGGCGTACGGCGTGGGATTCAAGAGCGTCCCGCACTTCAGCACCTCGTTTCGCGAACGGTTCGGCGTGTCGCCGTCGGCGTATCGGCAGGCGCAGGGCAAGGGCAGTGCGTCCGGTGCACCAGCTGCGGGGAACGTGACCAGCCCTCCTCGCGGACGTGCCTGAGCTCCTCCCGCGCAGCGGGTAGGTGGGCCAGGGTCTGCCTGACCTCACGAGAGGAAGGACATGCTCGGTTGCGAGATGGCCGCGGGGCGGGGAGGCGCGGTGGGATGCGGCCCGTTTGGGGTTGGTCCAGCCCTGCCCGGCCATGGGGGTTGCGTACGCGCGTTCCGGGTGCGAACGATGGGCGATCGCAGATGCGACATCGTGCCGTGACGGGCTCGGGCCCCCTCGATGAGTCGTCACCCGTTCCCTCAGGAGCTCCTCCATGCGCGTGACCAGGTTACTGCTGACGGGTCTCACCCTCTGGGCCATGGGCCGACCAGTGCAAGCCCAGGCGGCGGCAACTCCATCGGCGGGGGCAGTGCCCGTCACGATGGAGTACTACTATCGGATCAAGTGGGGATCCGTGGAGGAGTTCAAGCGTCTCTACGCGAAGAACCACGCCCCACTCCTCCGCGAGATGGAGACCCTCGGGTTCATCAAGAGTGTGCGCGTTGAGGAGCCCTTCACCCACCTGGCCGGTGGGCCGCGCTGGGACCTGCGGGTGACCATTGTGTTCCGCGATGCGGCCGCGGCGATCTCGGACCCGGAGTGGGATCGCTTGTGGGGCGTGGCGCGGAATCGTCTGTATCGCGACGCCGCGCGGTTCGACGCGGAGGAGGCGGCCCGATTCGCCCTGCTGGAGGACCACTGGGACGTCGTGGTCAACGAGGTCAGGATTCCGTAGCGGGCCACGGCGGCAGGGCGGTGCCGCCCCTCCGCCCCCCGCCGCTCTTCGCGTCGCCTAGCCTTCCACGGGTGCGACGGCGAAACCTGGAGTGCGTCCCGCCGTCGCCCGTCCCAGCGCCCGCCGAACCAGCACAAGGCTCAACATCGCCGTCGCTGCCGCCGCGACCGTGGACAACAACCAGAGACGGTGCAGCGTGAAGCCCGGCTGTCGACTCAGCCAGACGGCAGGGAGCGCAAAGGTCAGCAGCCGCATCGTTGCCACCACCAACGAGGGGATCGTGTTCCCCAGGGCCTGGAAGATCCCCGAGCAGGTAAACACGAGCCCCTGCGCCACGAAGTTCCAGGAGATCACCCGCAGGAACTCGGCGCCAACCTCGACCACCGCAGGCTCCGGCGTGAAGATCCGCACGAGCGATGCCGGCGCGACGTTGCACAACACGGTGAGTGCCGCCATGAGGGCACTCCCCATCAGGGCGGCGTCGCGAAAGGTTGCTTGCGCGCGGTCCGCGCGGCCCGCACCGACGTTCTGTCCCGCCACCGGCGCGGCGGCAAAGGCGATCGCCATCGCCGGCAGGAAGAACGCCTGCATGATGCGTGAGCCGATCCCGTACCCGGCCTGTGCCTCCGGGCCGAAGCCGCGAATGATCCAGTAGGTCACCCCGGTGCCGATGAAGATGATGGCGAACTCGCCGCCGGCCGGAACGCCAATGCGCAGCATGCGGACCACCACCTCGCGGCGCGGCAGCAGCTGGTGCCGGTCGAACCGCACGAAGGTCTCCAGCCGCCGGAACCAGCCGAGCAGGAGCGCCACCCCGAGCGCCACGGAGATCGTGCTGGCGAGCCCGGCCCCCGCCACGCCTAACGGGCGGCCCGTCCCCCAGCCCGCGATGAGCACGGGGGCCAGGAGGGCGTTGCACAACACGGTGATCGCCTGCACGACCATGGTCGGTCGGGCGACCCCGGTCCCGCGCAAGGCGGCCCCGATGGACACGAGCGAGAACTGCATGGCGAGCGCGGGGAGGAACCACCGGAGGTACGTGACACCGGCCGCCGTGGCCGCGGCATCGGCGGCGAGGGTCCCGACATATGCCGGAATGAGGGCGTATCCCGCGATGAGCAACACGACCACGGCGCCGAGGGACAGGCCGAGCCCCTGGTTGAAGACGAGGGTCGCGTCTTCCCGATCCTTGCGTCCCGCGGCGTGCGACACGAGCACCATCGTGCCGACGCTGAGGATCTGGGTGAACGCCATCACGACAAACTGAACTGTGCCTGCCGACGCCACCCCCGCCACCGCCGCATCCCCCAGCCGGGCGACAAACCAGAGGTCGATCAGGTAGTAGAGCGTCTGGAGCACCATCCCGATCGCCATGGGGGCCGCGAGACGGAGGATGTGGCGCGGGATCGAACCGGTGGTGAGGTCGTGCACGGCTCAGGCTCCGGTGGCGTCAGGGAGCGCGGGAGCGCCCGCGGTCGGCGCGGTGAGCCAGAAGGCGCCGCGCGCGAGTTCACGCGTGTGCTCCCGGAGGTCGTCGGGCCACGCCGCGATCAGTGCGTGGAACCGATCCGCGTCCCCCTGGAAGAGGGCCCGGATCGCTTCCTCAAAACCTGGCGCATTCCCGAGGGTGGCCGCCATGAAGCGATACGTGGATTCCTGGGCGCGCCGTACGATGTCGCGCTCCGAAGACGCCTTGCGCGCCTCGTCGACCAGGCGCCGCAGGGCCACCGAGGCGCCACCCGGCTGCTCGTTGAGCCACTCCCAGTGGCGGGGGAGCAAGGTCACCTCGCGAGCCACTACCCCCAGCTTCGGGCGCCCGCGCGAGCGCCGCTCGGCGGCGGCCCGCTCCCGATGGGCGGTGCTCTCGAGGATCTCATCGAGCGCCCCTTCAAAGTGGATGTCGGCCGGCTCCGAGCTGGTCGCGTCGAAGATCAGCGCGGACCCACGCACATCGGCCGGGTAGTGTGCGAGGGCAAACGCGATCTCGCGGAGCGATCCCGCCGCGATGCGTTGGCCCTGGTGAAAGGCGATGTAGGTGGTGGTGGCC
>JAEUJL010000573.1 GCA_016794835.1 Gemmatimonadota bacterium
CCGCATGCCACGTTGCTTGAGGTCCTGCGCGGCCCCGGCATGGTCGATGTGATAGTGCGTGGCCAGCCCGTACCGGATCTCCTGGAGCGGAATGTCCATTCGCGCGAGGTTGGCGAGGAGCGGTTGCACCATCCCGGGCCACCCCAGGTCCACGAGCAGGCGTGACGTCCCCGCGCTCACCACCCAGAAGTTGGTGGAGCGATACCCAACGTTGACGATGGTGGGCGTGCGCACGGCCATGCCGACAATACTAGCGCGTGGTGGCCAACAGGCGCGAAGTCCGCTGGCCAGCTTCGTCGACTGAACGGCTACTTCACCAGTTCGCGCACGTCGTACACCTTGCCATTGGCAATCGTGTAGCGCACGCGCGCCGTCGTCCGGATGTCCTCGAGCGGGTTGCCGTCAACGATCGCCAGGTCCGCCAGCTTGCCGGCCGCCACCACGCCGGCATCGAGCCCAAGCATCTCGGCGCTATTGACCGTGGCCGTGCGAATCGCCTCCCACGGCGTCATCCCGGCCAGGACATACGTGTACAACTCGCCGTGCAGGGTTGCGGCGTTCGGGGTATCGGTGCCCGCCACCACGCGCGTGCCCGCGCGCATCAACCCCATCACCATCTGCCCGCCGGCATTCACGTCGATCGCCCCCGGCGGCGCGCCGCCTCCACCCCCGCCGCCGCGCGTCGGTCGCAGCCACCCGGGATAGAGCCGGAAGCGGGGGTCACCCACCAGGGTAGTGTCCTCCTCCATGAGCCGGCGCATGCCGCCCCCGCCTAACGCGAGTGTCGGCGTGATGGGCATCCCCGACGCGGCAAAGAGCTTCGCGACGTCCTCATACGAGCGCTGGAGCGTCGCGGCCTTGGGCGAATACCCGCGACGGCTCGTCCCGGTGGTATGCTCCGTCCCATCAATGCCGGCGAGCGCCGACGGGTAGATCTCGTGTGACGCCGCCGGGATGCCCGCCGCATGCGCAAACTCGATGATGCGTTTCTGCTTGAGGTCCGGCATGCGGACGTAGCTCTTGACCATGTCAAAGCCGAGCGCCTTCGCGCGGTCCAGCTCGAGGCCGAGATGCGCGTCCCCCGAGACCGCGACCGCCATCTTGTAGTACACCCGCTGCCACTCCATCAGGTACCCCGTGACGAAGAGCCGCGGCCCGGGGCGCACCCCGCTCTCGACCGCTTCGCGATCCTCCACGGCCTCGTAGGGCGTGCCGCCCGGCGAGCGAACCGTGGTGACCCCAAAGCCGAGGTACGCCCGCATCGAGGCCTCCCCCAGGTCCTTCTGCAGGTGCGTGTGGAACTCGATGAGCCCGGGCATCACCGTGAGTCCCGAGGCGTCGACCACGCGCGCCCCCCGCAGGTTGGCCGCGGCGTGCGGCACCACCCGCTCGATCCGGTTGCCGCGGATGATGATGTCCACGTTGGTGCGCGGCGCCTTCGCGACGCCATCAATCAGCCGTCCGGCGTGCACGACCACCCGACCGGTCGGGATGCTGGGCGTGTAGGTGAGCCGCACGGGCACATCCCGCACGGCGCCACTCTCCGTGTCCAGCAGGCGCAGCTTGTCGTTGGACTGGTACAGGACCTGACGTCCGTCGCCGCTCCAGGTCGGGTGGTGGGCGATCTCCGTGGTGAGCCGGCGTGGGGGGCCCAGCGGCGACCCGTCGGGACCCACGGGGACCAGGTTCAGCTGCCCCTCATAGATCACGGCGAGCTGCGTCCCGTCGGGGGACCAGGCGGGCCCCGCGCCCACGCGCGAATCGATCGAGAGGTGCTTGGCGGGGGTGTACCACCGGTCGTCGCCACCGGTCGACGCGATGGACAGCAGCTGGTTGGTCCCCTCGCGAAAGCGCGCCGAGTAGCGCTCGAGCGCCGCGACCATGACCCGGGAGCCATCGAGCGACCAGGTCGGGGCGCCGGGGCCGAACATCTGGTCGTGGATCTTGGTCACCTTCCCCGTCGCGACGTCGACCACGTGGATCGACGCCGCCCGCCAGATCCCATCGACGTCGAGGAAGGCGATGCGCTGGCCATCGCGCGACCACGCGGCCCCCATCGCGCTGGTGGGCTCCGTCGTGAGGCGCCGGTTCTCCCCGGTTTGTGTATCGTGGATCCACAGGTCCAGGAGGGTCCCGCCCGCGCGATCGCTCGACCAGACGATGTACCGGCCATTGGGGGACCAGGACGCCTCGGTATCCAGGAAGTGATCGTTCGTGATGTTGCGCGGGGTGCCACCCACGGGCATCACCCACAGGTCGCCTAACGCGGTAAAGGCGACCTGCTTCGCATCCGGCGACAGCGCGGGGGCGACGATCCCCTTCGCGGGGCGCGGCGTGCGACTGGAGAGGTCACGGGGGCGGCGCGTGTACCGTGCCTTGGTCACCGCCAGCGTCGCGCTGAACGGGATGAGGCGTGACTCGCCGCTCATCCC
>JAEUJL010000456.1 GCA_016794835.1 Gemmatimonadota bacterium
ATCGGCAAGGGGCCGTGGTACAACGCGAAGGGCGTCATGGTGGCGGCGAACCTCGAGGAACTGCACGGCCCCAACTCCAAGCTCGGCAAGGAGACCTCGCTCACGGAGAAGGGGATGCCCGTGAACGGCCGGGGCGACACCCCGAACACCCACGACATCCTGACGGGATCGCGGATGGACGGCACCGTGGCCACCGACACCCTGGACACGACCTGCCGCAACTGGACGAGCAGCGGCGCCGGCAGCGCATGGGTAGGTCACCATGATCGCCAGGGCGGCGGCGTGAACCCGACGTCGTGGGGCTCGGCGCACCCGTCCCGCGGGTGCAGCCAGGACAACCTCCGCGCGAGCGGCGGGGCGGGGTTGTTCTACTGCTTTGCGTTCTAGCGGCGGGCTGGTTCCCGAGCGCTGGTACGGCACGCCGGGGCTGGACCGCGGCAGGGAATCCCTGGCCGCGCTGGCCCCGGCTACCGATAGGCGGTCACGACGGGATAGTGATCCGACGTGACGTTCGCATAGTCCGTGATGTACTGGTCGAGCCGCACGGCCCGGGCCGACCCCGCGACGTAGGTGGCCATCAGCTCGTTGGTGGCGAGGTGATGATCGACGGCCTCGGTGAACCCGACCGTCGTCGGGAGTCGGGAGAGCGAGAGGGCCGCGGTCGGGAACGCGTAGCGCGCCACGTCGCCCACGAACGCGCTGTACGGTGACGGGCGGCCGCTGCTGATCGACGTGTCCACGTCGTCGTTGAAGTCGCCGATCACCACCACCTGCTGCGTCGGATACGCCTGGTCCAGGTAGGCCTTGAGCGCGATGGCGGCGTTGGTGCGTCGTTGCCAGCTCTCGGCGTCGGCGAACGCCTTCATGTGCACGACGAGGACCACGACGTCGCGTGGCGTGCCGTTGACCGTCACCCGGAACGTGGCCTCGAGCGGGGGGCGCCCCGCGAAATCGTTGGACGCGCTCGCGAGGACGATCCGCGCGCCGGTGAGCGTGGCGACACTGGGCTTGTAGAGCAGCGCCACCTTCTGCTCACCGGCCGTGTACGAGGCCGCACCGCCGGCGACGATCGCATCGCTGGCGAGGATGCCGGCGTAGGCGCCGAGCCGCGTGTCGAGCTCCGTGAACTGCGCGCTGCCGACGACCTCCTGCAGGCCGATGATATCGAGGTCCATCGCCGTGATCGCCGACGTCACCGTCGTGAGCTGCAGCGCCTCGTTTGACGGACCATTCCCGGCGTCGCCGAACCACTCGATGTTCCAGCTCCCCACATCCAGCGTGGTGGCCGTTCCCTGCACCGGGATCCGCGCGGCGAGGGTGTCCGCCGGGGTCGCGGGAGTCGTGGGCGCGTTGCGGTTGCAGGCGGCCAGGGGAGCGGTCGCGGCCATGGCGAGGCCGAGCGCGAAGCCGAACAGGTCCCGGGACATCAGGAGAAGCTATTGGCGACCTGCGCGATTCCCTACGACGGCGTGAGTCCGTGTGGTGGGGTGCGGCGCTCGGGGCGGGGTGGCGACGATGGCGACGATGCCAACACGGGGATGATCGCTTCCTGCCGGTAGATTCCCCAGTTGCGCACACCTCCCGGCCCCGGGTCGCTGCCGACCGCCTCGCGGCGACGCAGCGCGTGGTACCCGGACCAGAGGCGCCACGCCATCCACGCGGCGAGCGGCCAGGCCACGATCCACGGAAACAGCAGGAGGAACGCGATCGGCGGAAAGATCGCGACCAGGAACGCGGCGGCGAGCGGAGCCGCGTTGGAAAGGAGTTCCACCACGGCGAACACCCCCAGGGTCCCGAGCAGTCGCCTGAGGTGGCTCAGGTAGCAGTGTGCGGAGGGTGCCGGGTCCCGCATGGCGTGCCGCGTGAGGACGCCGAGGTACCCGGCCGCGAGGAGCGCGACTTGCCAGGTGTGGCCGCGCAGAGGTGGGAGCCAGCCCAGGACCGCGCCGATGTGGGCCAGCAGGATCCCCGCCCCGAGGAGGTACCCGAGCTGCAGCGTGCGGGTCTCACGTCTGGTGCAACCCGGTTCCGCAGCTGCCGGCCGGGCCGATGGTCGATCAGGAGGGGAGGGCGCCCGCATGATCTCAAGACGCGCGGCGGCACCCACAGGTCATGGTATCCCGCGTTATGATTCGATCGTCCCACGGACGCGTGCAACTGCTTGCCGCACAAGCAGATGGCGACGGAAATCCTGCCCCTGTCCTGACCTACATGTCCGCTCTCTGGTGGATCCTCGGCGCCGCTGGTGCCGCCTTTGTCGGCTACCTCGCCTATGGCACGTACCTCGCCTATGTGCTCAAGTGGGAGGATGAGCAGTCCGTCGGCCTGGCCTACTACGGCCGCACGCCCGAGGGCCGCGCCGCGTTCAAGGAGGAACTCCGTGGCCACGCGCGGCGGCTGGGGCCGATCCTGCGCCTGAATGCGAAGCTCGCGAAGATGGATTTCGCCCGGGCGCGGATCCAGCACCAGGGGGTCTCGGGGCCCAGTGGCAGCTGCAGCGTCGAGTCGTTTGCGCAGGCCGCCGCCTACACGCCACGGGAAGATGACGTCTTTGTCGTGACGCAGATGAAGTGCGGGACCACGTGGATGCAGCACGTGGTGTACGAGGTGCTGCATCGCGGCCAGGGGGACCTCGTTGCGACGGGGCGGGCGATGTACGCGTTGTCGCCGTGGATCGAGGGCCGCAAGAGCATCCCGCTTGCCGAGGCCAGGCCGTTAGGCACCGACCATCCCTCCCGGATCATCAAGACGCACCTGCCGGCCGCGTTGTGCCCGTACAACGACCGCGCAAAGTACATCTACGTGGCGCGGCACCCCGTGTCCTGCTTTGCGTCGTGCATCGACTTCATCGACACGAACGTCGGCGGCATGGCCCCGGAGCTGCCAGCCTTCGTGACCTGGTTCACCTCGAAGGACCTCATGTGGTGGGGGACCTGGACCGACCACGTGAAGGGATGGTGGGCCCGTCGGCAGGCGCCGAACGTGCTCTTTGTCTTCTTCGAGGACATGAAGAAGGACCTCGGCGCGGTGGTGCGGCAGGTGGCGACGTTCCTCGGCGTGCGTGACCTGACCGACGCCGAGGTGGCGAACATCGTGCACAAGACCTCGTTCGCCTACATGCAGGAACACCAGGACAACTTCGAGATGCACCCGCCGCACATCCTGCAGACCAACGCCGAGCTGTTCGTCGCGGGCACGGCCGACCGCTACAAGAACGTGCCGGCCGAGATCCGGTCGCAGGTGGCGGCGTGGGTGGTCCGCGAGATGGCGGATAGCGACTTCCCGCTCAAGGAACGGTACCCGGACGTCGTCGCGCCGAAGGGGTAGCACGCAGCCCCCTCGCGAGGGGAGGCTTGTCACGCGTGCCGGGGGGAGGGAACTTGGCGCGCGCGCCCACCGGAGAATGTCGTGCTCCCCTCGCTCTTGCTCGCCCTCGCTGCCGCCGCTCCCGCGCGGGACACCTACCCGCGCCAGCCGGTCGACGCCGAGCACTACCGCTTCGCGCTCACCTTGAGCGATTCGGTGGACCGGATTGAAGGGGAGGCGCGGGTGCGACTGCGCGTGACCGCCGCCGGTGTCACCTCCGTCTTCCTCGATCTCGCCAACGCGACCCCCGCCCGATCGGGGAAGGGGATGACCGTCTCCGGCGTCACCCTCGGGGCGACCCCCCTCGCCTTCCGTCATGCGGACGATCGCCTGACGATGACCCTCCCGGCGGCCTCGACCCTGGGACAGGTCCTCGAGCTGACCGTGCGCTACCGCGGCATTCCCGCCGATGGCCTGCAGATCAAGCCCACCCGCCATGGCGATCGCGCCTTCTTCTCCGACGACTGGCCCAACAAGGCACGGCAGTGGTTGCCGACGATCGATCACGTCGGCGACAAGGCCACGATGGAGATGGCGGTCACGGCGCCGGCGCACTACCAGGTGATCTCCAACGGGCGGCGCGTCGAGGAGACCGACATGCCCGACGCCACGCGACGCACCGTGTGGCTCCAGTCGGTCCCCATCTCCCCGTGGCTCTATGTGCTGGGCGTCGCCCGGTTTGCGGTGCAGTCGCTGGGTGACTACCGCGGGATCCCGCTCGAGACCTGGGTCTTCGCCAGGGACCGCGATGCCGGCTTTCATGATTTCGCCGTCCCGGTGAAGGACGCGATGGCCTTCTACTCGGAGTTTGTCGGCCCCTACGCCTACGAGAAGCTCGCCAACGTGCAGTCCACCGCGACCGGGGGCGGGATGGAAGCCGCCACGGCCATCATGTACGACCAGCGCAGCGTCGACGGGACGCGATCCCTGCGATGGCGCAACGTCATCATCCACGAGATTGCCCACCAGTGGTTCGGCAATGCGGTCACCGAGGCGGACTGGAATGACGTGTGGCTCAGCGAGGGCTTCGCGACCTACTTCACCTCGTTGTTCATCGAGCACGCCTACGGGCGCGACGAGTTCGCCCAGGTCATGCGGGATTCCCGCAAGACCATCGTCGACTTCTATGCGAAGCAGCCCGACTACCGGGTCGTGCACGAGAACCTGTCCGACATGGCGCAGGTCACGACGGGGATGACGTACCAGAAGGGCGCCTGGGTGTTGCACATGCTCCGCCAGCGCATCGGTGACGATCGATTCTGGGCCGGGATCCGCGACTACTACGCCCGCTACATGAATGGCACGGCGACCACCACCGACTTCCGGCGGGTCATGGAGCGTGCCTCGGGGCAGGACCTCACGGCCTTCTTCGAGCAGTGGCTCTATCGCGGCCAGATCCCCCGGATCGAGGGGAGCTGGCGGTGGGATGCCGCCGCCCGCGAGGTCGTGGTGGAGATGCGCCAGGTGCAGCCCGGGCCCGCCTTCTCCATGGAGTTGGAGGTGGCAGTGGAGGGAGGCGGGGCCACGCCGGTGGTGCAGCGCGCGAACGTCGGCAGTGCCCCCACGCAGCTGCGGCTCGCGGCATCGGAGCGCCCGGGCGCGGTGACCCTCGACCCGATGGTCCGCACGCTCTTCACGGGAACGCTCCAGGCCCGCCCCGACTGAGCGCGGCCGCGCGCGCTCAGATCGCCAGGTTTCGGAGTTCCCGGGCCCGCGTGCGGCTGGCCGCAATGCGCGTCCCATCCTGCATCTCAACGTCCAGGCGGCCGCCGTCACCGGGCACCAGGTGGCGGACGAAGTCGAGGTTCACGATGTGGCTGCGGTGGATCCGGAGGAACCGCTGCGGATCCAGCCGCTGCTCGAAGTCGTTGAGCGTGAGGTACACCAGCCACTGGCGCCCCTTGGCCACGACCCGCACGTAGTCGTCGTCGGCCTCGAGCCGTTCCACGTCACGCGTGTCCAGCGGCACGAGCTTGCCGCGTTCCCTCACGAAGAAGCGACCGAGCGGGGTCTGGGCCCCCTGCGGCAGGACCTGGTCGAGACGCTCGGTCGTGGCCGGGCCGTCCACGGCGACCCGCTCCATCCGCCGCATCGCCGTGTCGAGGCGCTCGGGCCCAAAGGGCTTGAGCAGGTAATCCACGGCCGCCAGCTCGAACGCGGTCACGGCGTATCGCTCGTGCGCCGTGGTGAAGACCACGAGCGGCTGGTGCTGCACCTGCCGCATCACCTCCAGCCCCGTTCCCCCCGGCATCTCGATGTCGAGGAAGGCCACGTCGGGACGCAACGCGTCGATGAGCGCGACGCCTGCCGGGCCGTCCGCGGCCTCCCCCACGACGTCCACATCGCCGCGTTGCTCCAGCAGGTCGCGCAGGCGGCGACGGGCGAGCGCTTCATCATCGACCACGACCACGCGGAG
>JAEUJL010000595.1 GCA_016794835.1 Gemmatimonadota bacterium
GTGCCGGCGCGGAGGAGTCGACGCGCTCCCGAGGCCGTGGAATCCTGCGCGTTGGCGGTGGCGAACGCGCCCAGCCCGAGGGCGAGGACGACGAGGGAGCGCGAGAGAAGGCGGGGCATCTGCACAGCCATTTTCTACGCAGCCCGGGTGGCAAACGTTCGGCCCGTGGGGCGGGGCGGGACGAAAAAGAGGTGGGGGGCCGGCGCGTCCCGCACGCCGGCCCCCCACACGTCCACGGCCCTGCCGATGCCCTACTTCTTCTCGGGCAGCTTGAGCGCCATCAACGAGGTGTTCGCCCCGGCGCCCATTGCGAAGACGATGTACTGCTTGCCGTTATGCATGAACGTCATCGGGACGGCGGTGGTCTTTTCCGGGAGCTTGACGGCCCCGACTTCCTTGCCGGTGGCCTTGTCCACCGCGTACAACGACGGTGCCTCGTCAGGCGCGCCGCCGCTGCGCCCCTGCCCGTAGATCAACAGTGACTTGGTCGTGATGATCTGCGCCTGGCCGCGCGAGTTCCCCGGGGGGAGCGTGACGCCGGCGAAGAGCGGCGAGTTGCTCGTGACCTTTGGGGCGCGACCGTTCGGGATCCACCAGGCCTTGTCCCCGGTGTTCATGTTGTACGCGGTGATCCCGCCCATCGGCTTGGACTTGAGGATGGAGACACCGCCGATCTGGTTCGGGATGCCACCACGTCCCTCGAATCCACCCCCGCGGTTGGCCGGCGGGGTGTAGCCCGGCGGCGGCGGGAGCGCGCCCGGCAATCCGCAGTTATCGCGCGGGGAGCTGTAGCGGAACTCGGAGCAGGGATCCTTCTGGAGCGCGATCGTGCTCAACCCGATGAGCGACGCGACGTAGATGTGCCCGGTTTCCGGGTCCACCGCCGCGCCACCGTCGATGTTCACGCCACCACTCGCACCCGGGGCATACCAGGCACACTTGTACTGCGGCGAATCCACCGAGCCGCCCGGGATGTAGTACGGCCCCATGCGGCACCGCCGCGCGACCTTGAGGGCCGAGTCCTTGATGGCCGGCGTGAAGTCGATCAGGTCACTCTCGAGCAGGCCTTGCTGGGCGTACGGCGCCGGCTTGGACGGGATCGGCTGCGTCGCCGCCGTCTGCTCACCCGGGACGTCGCTCTGGAGCACCGGGGTCTCCGGCATCGGCCAGATCGGTTCGCCCGTGGCGCGATCAAAGGTGTACAGCCACCCCTGCTTGGTGCCCTGGGTGATGATCTTCCGCGGACGGCCGTCGACCGTCACGTCCATCAGGTTCGGGGCCATCGGCGTGTCGTAGTCCCAGATGTCGTGGTGGACCATCTGGAAGTGCCACTTGCGCTTGCCGGTCTTCACGTCGAGCGCGATCAGCGAGTTGCCGAAGAGGTTGTCGCCCGGACGGTGGCCGCCGTATTCGTCCATGAGCGGCATGCCCACCGGGATGTACGCCAACCCGAGTTCAGGATCCGCCGAGTAGGTCGCCCATGCGTCGTTCTTGCCGACGCCCTCGCTCCCCACCTTCGACCCGTTCTTCCACGTCTCGGCGCCGAACTCGCCGGGCTGCGGGACGAGGTTGAAGCGCCAGAGCTGGCGGCCCGTGCGGATGTCGAAGCCGCGGACATACCCCGGGATGTTGCGAACCTTGATCGGGTAGTAGCCGTGGATCGACGAATTGCCGACCACGATGACGTCATTCACGATGATGGCCGGTGACGACGCGGCAATCTGCCCCAGCTTGGGATCGATGCCGATGGTGCCATCCGCGCCGGTCTTGGTCACGGGATTCCACGTTTCGCCGGGCCGCGCCTGGCGGTACGGGGCCGCGTCCGAGATGATGAACGAGCCGGAGTCGTCCACCGCGAGGGGAACGAGCGGGAGGCCGAGGCCGTCCATCAGGTCCACGACGCCGTTCTTGCCGAACTTCGGGTCCGGGATCCCGGTCTTTGCATCCAGCGAGACCATGTGGTATCCCGGGGTGACGACGATGATCCGCTCGTTAGGCCCGTCGGTCCAGTAGGAGGGGCCGCGGCCGGCGAACTGGCGTGGGGCCTTCTGCCAGCGGATCCCCTCGTTCAGGCGATACATCCACAAGGTCTCACCCGTTTCCGGGTCGATCGCGGCGGTGATGCGCCGGGTCGTGGCCACGGTGAACAGGCGACCGTTCGCATACAGCGGGGTCGTGCGATAGTACTCGTCGCTGCCGAAGGCACCGGCGTTCCACTGCCAGGCCTTGGTCAGGGAGCCGAAGTTGCTGGCGTTGATCTGGTCGAGTGGCGAATACCGCGTGCTCCAGGCATCGGCCCCCCAGTACCGCCACTCCCCGGGGACGTTGCCCCGGACGGTCGCCTTGCCCTGGACGGCGTCGAGCGGGGAAAAGCGGAAGAGGAGGGCGGCCGTGGCCGCGAGGGCGACCGTGCCAGCCGAGAGGGCCGCACGTCGGAGGGAAAAGACCGGAGGCGCCATGAGGAATCCTTCGACTCGTGGGTGTGCGGTCCCCCGACCGCAGCAGGGGGCGGGGGACAGGGAGCTGCGCGACTAATGTAGCTCCGGGGCCACGAGCGGTAAGGGCGCCAGTTCGCGCCGGCTAGCGGCGCTCGTCGCGATGGAGCGCCGCTCTCGCGGGCGTGTGGAAGCGGACCCGTGCGGCCCGTCCGAACGGCTGGCGGTTCAGGGCCAGCCCCGCCGGCGCCACTTCGAACTTGATCGTCGCCAATGAGTCCGCGCTCGTCGCGAGCGGCACGGCACCGGCGGGCAGCCCGTTCAACTGCAGGACGTAGGCGGTCACCGCGGCGTATTGCTCGTTGCTCAGGGCGCCAGGCTCACTCTCCGGCATCGTTTCCTTCAGGAAGCTGAAGAAATCGGAGAGCATCTTGCCGACCCAATCTGCCCGGAAGTCGGCGCTCGTGAGGTCGGCGTTGGTGTGACAGCTCTGGCAGTGGCCCAGGAAGACATCCTTCCCCTTGGCGGCCTGCTCCTCGGTGAAGACGCCGTTCAGCGTGGAACGGCTCGAGTCCGGCGGGGTGGACTGCGCCCCGAGGAGCGGGGCACCAGCGACCAGTGCGACAAGGAGCGACGAGACGGAAACGCGCATGGAATGGCAAGGCGTGAGGACCGCGCAATCTACGGGGCGACACGCGCGTACCCCAGCGGGGGGAAAAGGTGGCCACCGCAGGACGCGCCCTTCTATAAGGTCTCCGGTCCGAACACTCCCACCAGGTCGCCGGCGCTCCCGGCGGGGTGGGCATCGAGGCGCGCGGGCTGCCTCTCGGGATGGGGTGCACGAGAACGCGCGCGGGATGATGCGCGCCCGTGACCGGGAGCGCGCGGCGGATCGGGCCACGACGCGCCTCGCGACGTCCGAGGCGGCCCCCTTGTCGACGGGCGCCTAACGAGCCTTCGTGGTGGGAGGCGTGGCGCGCACTCCGGCGCCGCGCGTCGCCGATCAACCCCGGGGCCGGGGCGGCCTCGCCCGGCGCGCCCGCCGCCACGTTAGGCGCCTCGCGTGGCGCACGTGGCGTGGCCCGCCGGCCCGTCCCCATGGCGCTGTCACCACCAGGCCCCCAGGAGCTCCCGATGCGCACCGGGATGCTCGACGCTAGGTTTGTGGCACCCCTCAGGCGCCCGCCGGCAAGTCACATGGATTGCCGGCGATTCTCCCCGGACGCGTGACCGACCTTTCCATCCCCGATCTCAACCTGGCCCTCTCCGGTCGCTACGTCGTCGAGCGGGAGATTGCCACGGGCGGGATGGCCACCGTCTACCTGGTCCTCGACGAAAAGCACCAGCGCCGGGTCGCCCTGAAGGTCATGAAGACCGCGGTGGCGGACGGTGCGGGCACCTCGCGCTTTCTCCGGGAAGTCGGGGTCACCGCGAGGTTGGCCCACCCTCACATCCTGCCACTCCTCGATTCCGGGGATGTTCTCGGGCTCCCGTACTACGCCATGCCGTTCGTGGAGGGGGAAACGCTGCGGGAGCGGATCACGCGCGAAGGGCGACTCTCCGTCGCGGAGGCGGTCCACCTGGCGGCCGAGGTCGCGGACGCGCTGGCCTACGCCCACGCGCAGGGCATCATCCATCGCGACATCAAGCCGGCCAACATCCTGCTCTCCGGGCGCCACGCCATCGTCGCGGACTTCGGGGTGGCGAAGGCCCTCTCGCCGCTCCCGGTGGAGACCGACGTCGACGACATCACCCGGGAAGGAAATGCCGTCGGCACGATCGCGTACATGAGTCCTGAGCAGGCCGTGGGTGAGCCCAATCTCGACGGCCGCTCGGATCTCTTCAGCCTCGGGATCGTGTTGTTCGAGATGCTGGTGGGAGAGAAGGCCTTTGGCGGCACCACGGTGCAGGAGCAGATGGCGCGGCGATTCACCGGCGTCGTGCCGTCGGCGCGCGCGCGGCGCGTGGAGGTGCCGCAGGAACTGGATGTCGTCCTGCGCAAGGCCCTGGCCCGCGACCCCGTCGATCGGTATGCCACCGCCGGCGAGTTCGAGTCCGCCCTGCTCGCCGCCCTGCGCGGGGCCACGGCCCCCTTCGCCACGGGAGCGATCCATGTGGCGCGCGCGCCCGAGGAGGTCCCGAGCATTGCCGTGTTGCCGTTCCGCAACCTCGGGGGGGATGTCGACAGCACCTACCTCTCGGACGGGATCACCGAGGAGATCCTCACCCAGCTCTCCCTGCGCCGCACGATGCGGGTCTGTGCCCGCCATTCCTCGTTCGCGTTTCGGGAAGCGACCGACGATGTACAAACTATTGGAAGCAGGCTTGGCGTGCGGCACCTGCTCACCGGCAGTGTGCGGCGCGCGGGCGAGCGGCTGCGCGTCACCGCCCAGCTGGTCGACGCCTCTACGGGCTTCCAGGGCTGGTCCGGCCGCTACGACCGGGCCGTCGCCGATGTCTTTGCCATCCAGGACGAGATCGGGGCCGCCATCGCCCACGCGCTCAACGTGACCTTGCTCGGCGAGCTCTCGGCCCCGAGCCAGGTGGCGGCACCCCGGATCGAGGTCTACGATGCGGTCCTCAAGGCCCGCCATGCCTGGAACCAGCGCACCGACCAGGCGATGCAGGGGGCGATCGACGCGTATCGGGAAGCCCTGCGGCTGGACCCGGAGTACGCCCCCGCATGGGCCGGTTTGGCCCAGGTGTACGTGACGCGCGGTGTCTACGGGCATGTGGCGCCTCGCGAGGTCCTGCCCCTCGCGCGACAAGCCGCCGGGGAGGCGCTGCGGCGCGATCCCTCCCTCGCGGAGGCGCGCGTGGCCCTCGGCCAGGTCGAGGCCGTGGATGCGTGGCAGTGGGACGCGGCGGAAGCCACCTTCCGTCAAGCCATCGCCCTCAACCCGCTCCTGCCGGCGGCACACCAGGGGTTGGCGATCATGAGCCTCACGCCCCGTGGTCGACACGCCGAGGCGCGCGAGTCGATCGAGCGGGCCCTGGCCATCGATCCCCTGTCGCCGGTGCTTCGAGCGACCCTGGCATCCCTGCTGTTGTACGGTCGGCAGTTCGGCGAGGCGCTCCGCGTCGCGGGGCAGCTCGTCGAGGCGGAGCCCGGCTTCGGGCTCGCGCACTTCTTCCTCGCGCAGGTCCTCACGGCCACCGGGGACCACGCCGCAGCGGTCGCGCACGCCGAGTCGGCGGTGCAGGCGTCCCGGCGCAGTGGGGAGGCGCTCGCGGTCCTGGCGTGTGCGCAGGCGGCGGCCGGCGCGCGCGATTCGGCGGAGCGGATCCACCAGGAACTGGAGGGACGATCGCGCGACACGTACACCTCGCACGCACATCGCGCGGTGGTGGCGGCGGCCCTGGGACGCACGGAGTCTGCCCTGGACCTGCTGGACGCGGCCGCCGCGGAACATGCACCGGACCTTTTGTGGCTCGGGGTGCGTCCCGCCTGGGACACGCTGCGTCCCCACCCACGCTTTACGGCATTGCTCCAGCGGCTGCATCTCGCGCCGGCCTAGGCCGGCGCAGCCACTCAG
>JAEUJL010000603.1 GCA_016794835.1 Gemmatimonadota bacterium
GCCTCGGCGCGGCGCGTGGCGGCCGTAGGCGAACGGGACAACGATTGGTTCGCCGGCCGGACGCTGTTCTTCGGGGAACCGCGAAGCCGGGCGTGGGTCCTCATGCGCCGCATCTCGCACACGTCGCACCATCGCGGCCAGCTGACGGCGTACCTGCGCATGCTGGGCCGTGCGCTGTACTCCAACTACGGCCCAACCGCAGACACCGGAGGCCTCCCGGCCCAGGGCGCACCGGTGATCTACCGCTACGCGACGGTGGAGGAGTTGCTCGCGCGGGAAGCCGGCGGCGGCGACTGGCCCCCGCTTCCCGCGCCGTCCGCGGCGGCGGTCACGGAGCGTCCCGACACAACCTGAGGCGGGGGCTGCCCGACGACCTCCCGCGAACGCGCGACGAGCGGGGCCGGGTATCCCATCACCTCCAGCAGCGCGAGCGCATTGCGCGTTGAGCTGCCCCCGGGACGCAGCCGGTAGTCAAAGGTCAGCCCGCCGCTCGTCACCTCCTCGCGGAAGTGCCAGCTCTCGTAGCGGCCGGCGAGCCAATGCAGCAACTCGAGGTCGTGCGTCGCCACGACCACGACATGCGGCGCATGGTCGAGGTGCTCGAGGACGGCCAGCGCCGCCGCCACACGCTCCGGCGTGTTGGTGCCCCGGTACAACTCATCCAGGAGGAACAGGCAGGGGTCGGCCGCGGCGGCCGCGTCCAGCAACACCTTGATCCGCTCCACCTCGGCGAGGTAGTACGATGTCCCCTCGGCCACGGCGTCGGACCGCCCGATGGACGTGAGGACCCGGACCGACGGCCCCTCCCATCGCCGGGCGAACACCATGCCTAACGACTGCGCCATCACGGCCCCCACCCCGAGGGCCCGCAGGAAGGTCGACTTCCCCGACATGTTGGACCCGGTCACCAGCCAGCTGCGGTCGGCGATCACGGCGTCCGCCCCCACCGGCGACGCCACGAGCGGGTGCACGAGGCCCTCGATCCGCAGCGTGCGGGGCGGCGCGGGCGCGGGACGCGTCCACGTCGTCGACACCCGCACAGACGCGAGGGAGATGGCCATGTCGATGCGTCCGAGGGCCAGGAACGCACGACGGATCATCTCGCGATCCCGGTCCAGCCGCCGCGCCACGCTGTAGAAGCCATTGACGTCAAGCAGGAACGCGAGGTTCAGGAACTCGTGCATCACCTGCGAGAACTCCGCCGCCGTCCCGGCGATCGCCGACTCCCCGCCCGCGTCGAGTCGCGCCCAACGCACCGCCCCGCGGAGCGACCGGATCGTCGGCGATGCCGCGCGCAGCTCATCCAGCGGACCCGCCAGCGCCGTGTCGTCGGCGCGCGCGAAGGTCGTGGTCACCCGCAGGAAGTCGGGCAGCGAACGCATCGCCGGCAACCACGGCTCGATCCGCTGCTTGAGCACCGACTTCACCGCGAGGTTCACGCTCGCGACCGCGATGATGAGCACGAACCACGCGGGCTTCAGCACGGTGGCGACCAGCGCGGCGACCATGGCCCAGCTCAACATCAAAAGCCACGGACGGAACCACGGCGTCGGTGGCAGCGCGCCCCAGAACAGTCCGGCCAGTGCCCCCGCGCTCCACTCGCCGAGCGGGTCGAGCCGATCGGCATACCACGCGCGACGCGTCGCCGCGTCGACCATGAACGAAACCTCGGTGTCGAGTGCCCGCAGGTCCGCCGCGGAGGCGTCGCGCCGCGACAATCGCTCCCGCAGGCACTGCAGCCCGATCCACGAGTGCGTGCGATCCAGGACCCCCAGCACCAGGGTCAGGTCCAGGTCGCGCCACACCTGCTCATCGTGGTACGCCTGCGGCTCCAGTCCTGCGCGGGCGTGGCGGAGCAGGTCCGTACGGCCGACGTCCCGGTCTCGCTCGACGGGCTGCCCGAACGCACGCGGACGCCCCTGGCGACGCTTCATGAGGGCGCGCAGCGTGAGCCCGAGCCCCACGGCGATCGCGAGCCCAAGGACCATCACCCAACCGGAGGCAGGAAGCGGCACGCGCCATGATAACGCCTCGGCGGTGCGCCACCAGCACATCCGAACAACGCCAGGCGTCGTATCTTTCCAGACCCCTTACGCGGCCACCCCATGCGACGACTCCTGGCAACCGTTGGCACCCTCGGCGTGGTGGGCTACGGCGGGGCGATCGGCTACCTCAAGGTCAGCGAGATCGACCTGGTCTACCATCCCGCGGAACGGGCGGTCTCTGCCCCCGCCCCGGCGTGGGGGCTCAACCACCGCAGTGTCACCTATCCGTCAGCCGACGGCACCAAGCTCAACGCCTGGGTGATCCGCGCCGACTCCGC
>JAEUJL010000299.1 GCA_016794835.1 Gemmatimonadota bacterium
CACCATCACCGAGAACTTCGCCCTCGAGATCGATGTGAATCGTCTCTCCGAGGTCGTGGTGACCGGGGTGACCGGGGCGACCGAGAAGAAGAAGCTGGCGTTCACGGTGGACCAGGTGAACGTGGCCGACCTTCCGGTGCCTGGGACCAACGCGCTGACGCAGCTCCAGGGGAAGGTGACCGGGGCGCAGATCGTCTCGCCGTCGGGGCGTCCCGGCCAGGCGCCGTCGATCGTGCTGCGCGGACCCAAGTCGCTGAACGCTGCGGGCCGCTCGCAGGCGCCACTGGTGATCGTGGACGGCGTCATCTATGACGGGGGCCTGCAGGACCTCAACCCGCTCGACATCGAGAATGTTGAGGTGGTGAAGGGTGCCGCGGCGTCGTCGGTCTACGGATCACGCGCCGGCAACGGGGTCATCCAGGTGACCACGAAGAGCGCCAAGAATGCGCGGCAGGGCACGCGGTTCAACGTCCGGAACGAATTCGGCTTCAATGACATCGCCGGGGAGTTCCCGCTGGCGAAGGGCCACTTCCTGATGATGGACCCGACCAACAAGCGGTTCTGCGCGCGGGCGACCAACGCGGCGACCGGGTTGATCAACGGCCAGCCCCAGTGCTGGCGCACGATGGACTTCGAGGAGGAGGCCCTTCGCATCAACGAGGGTGGCGGCGGTTTCGCCCTCGGCCCGAACCTCTTCCAGTACGACGGCGGCATCGCGCTGTCCCTGTCCAAGCCACAGCTCCGAGGCTTGTTCCAGACCGGCTTCTTCCCGCGGTCGTACGACCCGATTGCCTCGGCCACCACGAACGGGTTGTTCAACAATGCGACGTTCGAGATGACCGGGAAGTTCAACAACACCGGCGTCTTTGCGAGTGCCTCGCAGCTGCGCCAGCAGGGGGCGGTTGAGTACCTGGACGGGTACACGCGGAACACGTTCCGCCTGAACGCCGACCAGCAGATCAACGACAAGTGGACGACCCAGATCAACACCTTCTACTCGAATAACGTCCTCTACCCGGACGGCGAGTTCTTCCGCCTGACACGGGTGCCTGCCGGGGTGGACCTGCAGCGTCGCGACGCCTTCGGGCGCCTCTTCGTGCGGTCCAACCCGCTCAATCAGGGTGACCAGAACGCGAACCCATTGTACTGGAACGAGGCGAACCAGGGCCGGACGGACACCGACCGCTTCCTCGCGAGCAGCACCACGCGGTTCGCCGCGACCAGCTGGCTCGACTTCGAAGCGAACGCGAGCTATGACCGTCGCCGCCAGAGCTTCTTCTTCCAGCAGGATCGGGGCTACCGCGTGACGACGTCGACCGGGACCACGGGCATCGGCAACCGTCGCGAGGACACCGGGCTCGACGACAACGTCAACATGTCCGTTCAGGGAACGGCTCGGAAGAGCAACTTCCTGCTCGATGGCATGGATGCCCGGCTCAACGCGCGGTATGCCTACGAGCAGCAGCGCGCGGTGTCGAATCGCGCCGATGGGAACCAACTCGCCATCCCCGGCCTGCAAACGCTGCGGAATGTGACGGCGAGCCAGTTCATCACAAGTTCCGAGGAGAACGTGCGCGCCGTTGGTGGCGTGCTCGGCGGGGCGCTCGACTACAAGGGCCGCTACATCCTCGACGGACTCGTGCGTCGCGACGGCTCGTCGCTCTTTGGTGAGAACAACCGTTGGGCGACGTACTATCGTGGCTCATTGGCGTGGCGCCTGTCGGACGAGTCGTGGTGGCCGGCGAAGGAAGCGGTCAATGACTTCAAGCTGCGTGCGTCCTACGGCACGGCCGGTGGGCGTCCGCGTTTCTCGGCGCAGTACGAGACGTTTACCATCGGCACGGGTGGTGCGGTGACGGCGGAGGCGCTCGGCAACAAGGACCTGCGCCCCGAATACACCACCGAGCAGGAATACGGGCTGGACGCCGAATTGTTCGGCAAGTACGGGCTGAACGTGACCTACGCCTACTCGTCGACGGAAGACCAGATCATGCAGGTCCCGCCGTCGGTGTCGTCGGGCTTTGCGTCGCAGTGGAAGAACGCCGGCACGCTCGACAACCACACGTGGGAAGTGTCGCTCAACATCCCGGTGGTGTCGACGAACAACTTCACCTGGACCAGCCGCGTGGGCTGGGACCAGACGTATTCGTTCATCACGAAGCTGGACATCCCCGAGTTCTTCCAGGTCACGGAGAGCTCCCGGTTCCGCTTCGCCAAGGGTGAGCGCATCGGCACCATCTGGGGCCGGTATTTCGTGACCCAGTGTTCGCAGCTGCCCGCCCAGTTCGCGGCGGATTGCGGTGCCGGCAAGAGCTACCAGAAGAACAGCCAGGGGCTGATCGTCTGGACGGGCGCCGGGAACACGCCCAAGGACGGTATCACGAAGAACCTGTGGCAGGCGGTGAACCCGGGCTGCGTGCGCAATGGCGCCGCGACCGGCACGACGGGTGTGCCGAACTGCGCCATCGCGGGCGGCACGGTCAACGCGCCGTGGGCCATCCCGGAGTACAGCTGGGGCATGCCGATTATCCTGCGCGACTCGACCGGCAACGCGATCCTGCGCCGCTTGGGCAACACCCTCCCGAAGCACCGCATCAACATGTCGCACAACCTCTCGTACAAGAAGTTCAACCTGTACGGGCTGATCGACATGTCGCTGGGCACCTCGATCTTCAACGAGGAGCGTCACTGGTCGTTAGGCGACTTCCAGACGCGCGAGCAGGACCAGGCCGGCAAGTCGGTGGGTGACGCCAAGCCGCTCGGCTACTACTGGCGCACCACGGCCCCGGACAACTCGGCCGGTATCGGCGGGTTGTACGACATCCTGGGTTCGAACAACGTGACGACCGAGGACGGCGCCTACACCAAGCTGCGTGAGCTGAGCGTTGGCTACCAGCTGGGCAAGTTCTTCGGGATCGGCGACATCAACCTGTCGCTCGTGGGACGCAACCTCCTGACGATCACCAACTTCTCGGGCTGGGATCCGGAAGTCGGCGTCGCCGGCACCAACCTGAACAGCTCGGCGATCACGGCGGTGGCGGCCTACCAGTATCCGCAGATGCGCACGTTCACCTTCACGATCGGGAGCCGGTTCTAGCAACCGGCGACGGGCGTGGCGGTTCCGCCGTCGCGCCCGTCGGCTCCCTCCATTCCTCCAGTGATCACGATGACACGTGTGACCTTCCGACGGCCCGCCGTCGCCTTGCTGGCACTTGCCACGGCGGCGTGCGGTGAGCAATTGGTGGTGGAGAACAACAACAACCCGGACGTCGAGCGCGTCTTTGCCGCGGTCGCGACGATCGAGCAGACGATCGGCACCGGGTACCAGCAGTGCCGCAATGCCTACCAGGCGAACACCACCGAGACGCAGCTGCTGGTGATGAGCCTGGAGAGCTACTCGCAGCTCAACAACTTCTCGATGGGCACGCGCGTCGGGATCCCGCGCACGCCGATCGTGAATTCGCGCGGCGGCCCGGGGACCGGCGAGCCGTGGGATAC
>JAEUJL010000649.1 GCA_016794835.1 Gemmatimonadota bacterium
ACCTTGATGAACGCCGCACCGGCCTTGGCGAGCGAGTCGACGGCGCGCCGGGCGGCCTCCGGTCCCTTGATGCCGAGGCTCCCGGGCCAGATGGCCGGGGCGGCGTCGAGGATGTGGCCCGCCACCACGGCGCGTGGACCCACGGCATCGCCACGGGCAATCGCTGCGCGCATCGAGTCGGCTGCCGCGAGCTGCCCCCACATCTCGCGCATCCCCGTCACGCCGTTCGCCACCAGGACGGGCTGGAAGAGCCGGTCGATCCCGAACCCGGTCGCATGGACATGCATGTCCCAGAGCCCCGGGATGACAAACCGTCCCGTGCCGTCGACCACACGCGCCCCCGGCGGCACGGGCATCCGCGCGGACGGCCCAATCTCGCGAATGCGGTTCCCCTCCACGCGGATCGACTGCCCGTCGCGCACCCGCCCGGTCTCGACGTCCACGATCGCGGTGTTCGTGATCACCACGGGTGCTTGCGCACCGGCCACGCCCGCCGCGGCGAGGGCCGCGCCCCAGAGGAACTGTCGCATCATCGAATCAGGTACCACGCCTCCTGGCGCGGGCGGTGAAAGACCCACCCGTCATCGGTGAGGTGGGCGTCATCCTCCATCATCACGAACACCTCCTGCCCACCCCACTCGGGCACCGGGGTCCGGGTGTTCAGCTCGATCGAGATGTACGACCCCTTGCGGAGCCGCTTGCCCGACGCGCCGAGCTCGGGACGCTGCGCGGACCGGAAGTCGATCGCCGCGCCGAGCCCGTGTCCCTGCGCGCCGATGGGGTGCGAATACACCTGCGCCGTGATCCCCAGTCGCTTCATCTCCGCCATGGTGGAGTCGTAGACATCGGACACGAGCGCGCCCGGCCGCGAATACTTCTTCATCACCACATCCTGCAGGGTGTTGGTGTTCTTCATCGCCGCCTTGAGCCCCGCCGGCACGTCGCGCTCGCCGGGCTTGAGCACGTACGCCATCTTCTGCCAGTCGGTGTCAAACCCCATCGCGGTCACCCCAAAGTCCAGGTGCACCACGTCGCCGCGCTGGATGGTGGTGCTCTCCGGTGCCACGGCGAGGAATCCGCGCGACGTGGCCTTCCCCATCCCGACGCGCTGCACGCGCAGGTCCGGCTGGAACCAGGTGCGCACCCCGGCGGCCCCGAGCGCGTCGTACAGCCAGTTCCGCACGTCACCGACCCGCGTCTTCCCCGGCACGATGACCTCGTTGGACAACGCCCGTCGCGCCAGCACCTCGGTGAGGTGCACGACCTTGGTGTAGTACTCCATCTCCTCGGGAATGCGCGTGTCGAGATATTCCTCGATGAGGTCGGCCGCACTGACGACGCGTTGCTGTCCCTCCGGCCCCAGCTGGTTCACGAGGTCGACGTAGGTGTCACGCGTGAGGGATCGGGTCACGCCGCGGCGCCCCCCGTAGTTCATCGCCACGCGCTTCGGCCGGAACCGATCGTACAGCTCCGGCAGCACGATGTTGATCGGCTTGGGCTCATCCGGCGACTCGAACCAGCGCTTGAGGTTGTCCTCGGAGTATCCCGTGACCGCCACGCGCTTGAGGGTCGTCCCCCCGGTGTCCACGAAGATGAAGAAGTCCCGGTTGCCGGTGTACGGCCTGGGCGGCGCGATGTACTGGGTGACCGGGTCGTCGTGGAACTCCTCGTTCACGACGATCCACATCTGGATGTCGTGGCGACGCATCATGTCGAGGAGCATCGCGTGGCGCTTGTTGAGCCAGCCCTCCCGGATGGCGATTTGCTGGGACCAGGGCGGCAGCGTGGGCAACTCGGGGGTCCGCACAGGGGCCGTGCGGCGCATGGGGCGGTCTTGTGCCATCGCCAGGACGGGGATGGCGAGCGCGAGGAGCAGGGATCGGGAAGTCATGCGTCAAGTATGCCACCGCGGACCCCTGAGGGGGACCGGCCGTTGACCCCCGGCGGTCGCACCCGTAGCGTCACCCGGCATCCGCCCTCCCGAGACCCGACCCGCCATGCGCCGCCTTGTCGCCCTCTGTGCCCTCGCCTTCGCTCCCGCCGCCACGGCGCAACGTGACCCGGGGGCGGCCGTCCTGGCGTCCCTCGACGCGAAGGCGGCGCAGTACGCCGGCATCGCGAAGCAGATCTGGGGCTTCGCCGAGGTGGGGTACCAGGAAGTCCAGTCGAGCGCCCTGCTGCAGTCGCAGCTCAGGCAAGCGGGCTTTGCGATCCAGGCCGGGGTGGCCGACGAGCCCACGGGATTCATCGCCTCCTATGGGAGCGGCAAGCCGGTGATCGGGATCGTCGGCGAGTTCGATGCATTACCTGGGTTGTCCCAGGAGGCCACGCCGTTCAAGAAGGCGGTGATCGAGAACGGGGCAGGACACGGGTGCGGGCATCACCTCTTCGGCACGGCCTCGACGGCCGCGGCGATTGCCGTGAAGGAATGGATGCAGGCCAACAACATCCGGGGCACCCTCCGGTTCTACGGGACCCCGGCGGAGGAAGGTGGCTCCGGCAAGGTCTACATGGTTCGTGCAGGCCTCTTCAAGGACGTCGACGCCGTGGTCGCCTGGCACCCGGCGGACCGGAACCAGGCCGACGCCAACTCCACCCTCGCCAACGTCTCCGCCAAGTTCCGCTTTCGCGGCGTCTCGGCCCATGCGGCGATGGCCCCCGAGCGCGGGCGCTCGGCCCTGGACGGCGTCGAGGCAATGACGCACATGATCAACCTGATGCGCGAGCATGTCCCGCAGGAGACGCGCATCCACTACGTCATCACGAACGGCGGGCGCGCCCCCAATGTGGTGCCCGACTTCGCCGAGGTCTTCGTGTATGCCCGGCACAACGACATGCGCATCCTGGACGGGATCTGGGAGCGCATCATCCAGGCGTCCAAGGGGGCGGCGTTAGGCACCGGGACGACCGTCGAACAGGAGACGATCGGCGCGGTGTACAACGTGCTGGGCAACGAGTACCTCGCGCGCGTGCAGGAGAAGAACCTCAAGCGCGTCGGCGGCTACACCTACACCCCCGAGGAACGCGCCTTCGCCGAGGAGCTGCGCAAGTCGATGACCGGCGACCTCCTCCCGCTGGGGAGTGAGGCCACGGTGATCCCCTGGACCACGATGAGCGTCGATCCCGCGTCCACGGACATGGGCGACGTGAGCTGGACCGTGCCGACGGTGCAGCTCAGCGCGGCGACCTGGGTGCCGGGGACGGCGGCGCATTCGTGGCAGGCCGTGGCGGCCGGCGGGATGTCCATCGGGGCGAAGGGGATGATGGTCGCGGCCAAGACGATGTCGCTCACGACGATGGACCTGTTCAC
>JAEUJL010000661.1 GCA_016794835.1 Gemmatimonadota bacterium
GGCCGCGTGATGAAGACCCGGAGCAGCGTATCGCCAAGCTCCAGCCGGCGCACCTCGCCGCGGACCAGGGAGTCCACAAACACCGCCGCCGCAGCCGGCACGCCACTATCGACCAGGACCAGTCGCTGCCGCTCCGCTGCGCGCGTCCGGCCGAGGGCGTGCTGCACGGCGATCTCGGCGAGCAGGGCTTCACGCGCGTCATTCACGGCGCGGAATCGGCGGGCGAGCACCGCGCCACGCGACCATCGGGTCTCGCGTTCCGGCGAGAGCCGCGTGCGCCAGTCACGCGGGGCCGTGACCCACGCGAAGAAGAGGAGAAATGCGCCCAACCCGCCAACGTACCAATGCCAGGCGGGTCGCCGCCCGATGGCGTCGGACCCGTCGGATGCCGTGGGTTGCACCATCCAGACGAGCGCGGCGACCGCAGCGAGACCAAAGATGATCTGCATCTCATGCCCTCCGTCGCGGGAGAACCAGCAGCGTCATGGCGCCGAGGAGCCCGGTCACCAGCGCCAGCGGATGTACACGGAGGTCCCGGGGGCGCGCGTCAGCGACGCGCCGCTGCCAGGTCGCCATCAGCGAATCGAACGGAACCCCCGCAACTATCGCGAGGCGATCCTGGATCGGACCGCGACTCGCCAGGAGTCGCTGGACTGCGTCGGGCCCCCCGGCATCCAGGGCGAGCATGAGCAGCGCGCGACGCGCATCATGATGCGCGAGTGGGGCATCCACCAGCCCGGGAGCGGTGGACGCCACGAACCGCTCGCAGGCATCGTCCGCTCCACGTTCACATGCCACCTTGAGCGCTCGGCGCCCGCTGTCCCCTTCGGGGGCGACCTTCAGCGAGATCCACCGATGGTCCGCGGGCTCATACCAGGTCGACAGGGGCGCACGCGTCCCGGTGCCGATCCCCATGGCGGTCGCGCAGGCTTGCCATGACCCGGCGAGGCACTGGCGGCTCGCCGCCGAGGGCACGCGCACGGCGTGGTAGCGCACCGCGCTCCAGAGCGCATCGCCCGGGCCGATCGGGGCAAACACCGTATTGCCGGCCACGGGAAGGGCAACGTGAAGCTGGTGGACGTCAGAACCCAGGCCGACCGGGGCGAGCCATGAATTGACGTCGACGTCGAGGACGTTGTGGAGGAGTCGGTCGAACAACGCCGCCGTTGCACGCCGTGCGCCGGGGCCGTCGTCGACAGTGAACGGCACCGCCGCCGTGAGCGCGGGGTTCTCGCGGTCATATGCACTGATCACGACACCGCGCTCGCCCCCGCTCCAGTCAACCATCATGCGCAACTCGAGCCCAGCCGTGACCTCCCTGGCCCAGCTCCGGCCGCGCTCCCCGACATCCTGCCACCCCAGGCGAAAGCCGTCGATGGCCCAGGTCGGGGCGGCGCTGTCGACGAGCAATCGCACGCCATCCACTTCGACGCTCCTCACACGCCGCTCCGCGATCTCTGCCCGGTCCCGATTGCGCAGTTCCGCGAGCCGCTCCACGGCGAGTGAGTCGAGCCGTCGGAGCTGCTGCGCGTAATCAGGGGAGGGCTGCCCCTCAACGCGGCTGGCCAGCAGGGCGACGACGATCAACGCGCGCCTCACAGGTCAACCACCGGCCAGGGGGAGAACACCACGGCGAAGGGGGAGTACTTCCCGGAAAAGACGGCCGTCAACGCCGCACCCAGGGGCCGGTCGCGATTGACCTCGGGCTCGAGCCACGTCGCGACCGTCAGGGCGATCCCCGTGATGAGGAGCACGCGCCGCGCGCGCGCGCCGAGGCCAAGGCGCAATCCCAGGGTGAGGGCCAGGGCGAGCAGCATGGCGACCCAGGCACGAATGGCGGTGTCCAGGGCATAGGCGTGGACGCCGTGCGGGAACTCGGTCCCGATATCGATCGCACCGATCCCTACCAACATCGCCGTAGCCGGCACCAGGAGGAGCACCGCACCGCCGATCGCGCGATAGCGCAGGAAGAGGTCGCGGCGCACCGGGAGGCTCATCGCATAGCTGTGTCCCTGGCGCGCATCCTGGCGCCACAACACATCTCCGACGATTGCCCCGGCAAGGAGCGCCACCGCTGCCAGCAGGATCCCGACGATGTTCCCGGCGGAGAGCAGGGCGTCGACGGAGGGGGCGCCAGCATTGGCGCTCGATCCGACCCCGAGGATCGGGATCGCGACGGAGACGACGGAGAGCAGCGCGAGCGGGACGCGCAGCCACTGCCACTGCATGGTCAACATGGCACGGAACATCAACGCACCTCCACGGGACGCGGGCCACGAGTGGCGCGCAGGAGTTCGACCACCGTTTCCTCGAGGTCGAGTGGGGCCACCTCGAGCAGCTCAACACCGGCGCGGGCCATCCACGCCTCACTCTCCTGGCCGTGGCCTCGCACGACCCATTCCTCCGCGCGACCGTGCGGTCGGCGGGCAACGAGGGCGAAGGGGAGGGCGCCGAGGGTCGTCGGCGCATTGGCCACCCGCAGGCGACGCAACGAGTCGCGGAACGCGACGAGCGGTTCCTCCTGCACCAGCCGACCGCCGTCCATGAGGCCGACCCAGTCGCAAATGCGCTCCACCTCGTGGACCTGGTGGCTGGCAATCAGGACCGTCGCCCCTGCATCGGCGACGTAGTCCAGCAGGGTGGCGAGGAGGTCGCGGCGCGCGACCGGATCGAGGCCGTCGGTGGGCTCGTCCAGGACCAGTACGGACGGACGCGTCGCCAGGGCGAGGAGGAGCTGGAGCTTGCCACTCTCGCCCTTGGACATCGCGCCGACCACCTGGCCGGGGCGGAGGTCGAAGGTCTCGAGCAT
>JAEUJL010000671.1 GCA_016794835.1 Gemmatimonadota bacterium
GCCTCCTCCTCCGGGGCGTCCACCACACGCGCGGCGAGCATCTCGCGGGCACTCTCGTTGTCGACGGCGGTCGCGTACTTCTTCACCTGCGGCGTGGACAGCCGCTGCGCCAACTCCGCGTCGGTGAGTGGGCCCATGCGCGACTGCGGCGGGATCATGCGGGAGATGAACGGCAGCGTCGGCGCCCCGTTGGCCTGCAGCGTCACGACCATCGCCTCGCCGATCCCCAGCGTGGTCAGCACCTGCTGCACGTCGTAGTACTCGGTGCGCGGGAAGGTGCGGGACGCCGCGCGCAGGTTCTTCTCGTCGTCGGGGGTGAATGCGCGCAACGCATGCTGCACCCGGTTCCCCAGCTGGGCGAGCACCGTCTCGGGAATGTCCTTCGGGCTCTGCGTGATGAAGAACACGCCCACGCCCTTGGACCGGATCAGGCGAACCACCTGCTCGATCTGGTCCATCAACGCGTCGTTGGCGTTGTCGAACAGCAGGTGGGCTTCATCAAAGAAGAAGACCAGCTTGGGCTTGTCGATGTCGCCGACTTCCGGCAGCTCGTTGTACAGCGAGGCCAGCATCCAGAGCATGAAGGTCGAGAACAGCGCCGGGCGCTGCTGCACGTCCGACAGCGAGAGCACGCTGACCAGCCCGCGTCCGTCCCGTTCGACCTGCAGCAGGTCATCGAGGTCGAACATTGGCTCCCCGAAGAACTTCTCGGCCCCCTGCTGCTCCAGCTCGATCATCTCGCGGAGCAAGACGCCGACCGTGGCCTTGGACATCGCGCCGTAGGCCTTGAGCTCATCCGCCCCGTCATCCGAGAGGAATTGCAGGACGGCGCGCAGGTCGCTCAGGTCGAGCAACAACAAGCCCTTGTCGTCGCAGTACTTGAACACCATCGCCAGCACCGACGCCTGCGTCTCGTTGAGCCCGAGGACGCGCGACATCAGCAGTGGTCCAAAGCTCGAGACCGTCGCCCGCAGCTGCGCGCCCTTCGCGCCGGTCAGCGAGAGGAACTCCACGGGAAACCCGGTCGCATGCCAGCCATACCCGGTGTCGGCGGCTCGCTTCGTCACCTTCTCGTTGGCCTCGCCGGCCACCGCGATCCCCGACAGGTCCCCCTTGATGTCGGCGAGGAAGACCGGCACCCCGTTGGCCGCCAGCTGCTCGGCGATCAGCTGCAGTGACTTGGTCTTGCCGGTGCCGGTCGCGCCGGCGATGAGGCCGTGCCGGTTGAGCATGGCCAGCGGGACCTGCACCAGCGGCTCGGCGTGGCATGCGCCCTCGTGGACGACGGCGCCGAGGGTGATGGCCGTGCCCTTCGTGGTGAACGCGGCGCGTGCGGAGTCGATGACGTGTTGATTCATGGCGTCAGGTGGCGGCGGCGGCGCTCTGGCGCTGCCGGGCGACGGAAACGGCGGTGTGTCCGATGTCTGCGCTCGGGAGCAGGGGCGAGTCACTCGCGATGCTCGCGAGGTCCCAGCCCATCCCCTTGAGGTTGTTGTGCCAGATGGTGGCGCCATCCTGGGGATTCAGGCACCAGATCTCCCCCTTGGCCGTCGCGTACACGAAGTCCTGGTCGCGAGCGACCTGGACGTAGTATTGGCCCTTCAATGCGGTCTTCCAGACGAGTTCGCCGGTCATGCGGTTGAGGGCGACGACGTGGCCCTTGATGCCGATATAGATGAGGGTCGGACGACGCGGGGGCATGTGACCTTGCGGGAAGGAGGTTCAGGCGGGACCATAAGTTGGCAGAATTCCCGCGCCAGCGTGAGGAGGAGTTCATCATGTGCGACTGCAATGTTCGCCCCGGAGCGGTCACGCGGCGCCAGGCGGTTGGCGCCCTTGCGGCCACCGCCTTCCTTGGACGCGGAGTCCTCACCCCGGGGACGGCGCCGGGATATGGCGAAGTGGCCGACGGCACACAGCGCTGGCTGGCTCGTCACGCCATCCCCACCACCGACGGGGTGACCTGGGCCGCCGATCCGTCGGACCCGAAGTCGGTCCAGTCCACCCTCTACTCCGGTGCACCCGGGGTCGTGCTCTTCCTCGCCGAGCACGCGCGCGTCACCCGTCACCCGGCCTCCCTGGACCTGGCCGTGCGCGGCGCCAGGGACCTGGCCGCGCGGGTAACCAGGGCGCGCGCCGAGCGGCAGCGCGGGGCGAAGTCCGAGTTCGATGGCGAAGGGATGGGGCTCTACACCGGGGCGGCGGGACTCGCATACCTGTTCGAACGCCTGCACCGCCTGACCGACGAGCCCGGCTTTCGCACGGCGGCCTCCTCCGTGATCGCCCTGTTGGCCGACGCGATCACGCCGGAGGGTTCTGGTGGCGCCTGGAACGGCTCGACCGACATCATCTCCGGGAGTTCCGGCATCGGGCTGACGCTGGTGTGGGCCGCCAACACGTTAGGCGACGAGCGCGCCCTCGGCCTCGCGCGGCGCGCCGGACATTCGGTGCTCGCCCTCGGCACGCCGATGCAGGGCGGGCTCACCTGGAAGATCTCGCCCGCCACCCCTCGCCGATACCCGAACTTCTCGCATGGTGCCGGGGGTGTGGGGTACTTCCTGGCGACGCTCTACGGCGCGACGCGAGACGAGGTCTTCCTCGATGGTGCCCGCAAGGCGGCGACCTACCTGCAAGCGGTCGCGACGCCCACGCCGAGTGGCGGCCGCATGGTCTTTCACAGCGAGGGGAACGAGCAGCTGTACTACCTCAGCTGGTGCCACGGCCCCTCGGGGACTGCGCGGCTCTTTCATCGACTCGGCGAGGTGACGAAGGACCGTGCCTTCAGCTCGTACGCCGACCAGCTGAACGTTGCCACGCGTGACATGAAGGTCCCCGAGCGTTCGCCCGGGTTCTGGAACAACATCTCCCAGTGTTGCGGCAACTGCGGGGTGGTGGAGCATTTCGTGGCCATGCATGATCGCACCGGGGACTCACGCCACCTGGACTATGCGCGCGTCGTGGCGGACGATGTCGTGTCG
>JAEUJL010000706.1 GCA_016794835.1 Gemmatimonadota bacterium
GGCCCCGCCCTCGCCCTCGAAGCTCTCGATGTACGCCTGCTGCGATCCGCGTTGTCGCGGCCGCGACATGGCCACCTCGGCGGTGACGTCGAGGCGCACCGGCGGTGGCGCGGCGCTGGAGTCGTCGCCGCGACGCGCGAACCACCGCGCGAGCCACGGGAGGGACCACCCGGCGCGTCCCGACAACCCGGAGACGACGTTCGACTGGGGCTCGAAGCCGAGCGGTGGCCGGTTGAAGGTCGTGCGCTGCGACTGCGAGATGGTGGTGAACGACAGCTGGCCGGCGGCAAAGTTCCAGCTCGACGAGACCCCGAGGATGGAGGTCGGCACCGTCGCAAAGAGCGGGTTCTCCTCATACCGCACCACGACGCGGCGCACCTGGCGGGAGAGGGTGTCGGGACGCAGGAGGGACACCCGCCCCAGCTCGTAGTCGATCTCGTAGTCGATCCCGCGCACCAGCGGGCGCCCTTCCATGCTCAGGCGCTCGCTCCCCGGCCGGATCTGCACGGCGTTCAGGGCGATCGTGCCGGCCGACCCGCCGCTCACGTCGTACTGGGCGATGAGGCGATAGAACGACTGGGGGTGTTGCGCCGAGTAGAGGTATTCGCTGGGGGTCCGGTAGATCGTGTCGTTAGGCACGACCTCGGCCGGGCGGGCGAGGCCGCGTCGCCCGAAGGGCTGCAAGGACGGGAAGACGACGAACTGGTCGCGGAAGAGCCGGGCCCCCGGGGTCGCGGCCACCACGAAGTTCGGGTCGTTCGGTCGCGGCCAGAGCCGGTTCTCGGCGTCGAAGGTGGACGGGTTGTTCACCTGCGCCAACCCAAAGAACTGCAGGTAGGTCGACGCCGTCCCGCCCGCGGGCTTCTCCTGCTCGGCGCTGGTGCCGGCGACGATGCGCAGCTGGACGGTCTGCCGGCGCAGGTCGTCGCCGCCGAGGCGGTAGACGGAGCGGATCTCGCGGGAGAAGGCCGGTGAGGCCGGGGTCACCTGCGGATCCCATAACAGGTGCGCCGTCTGGTCGCGCCCGGGCACGAACTCCAGGTCCGGCGTCCCGCCCAGGTGGGCCAGCACGGTGTCACGCCCCGCCACGCGAAACGAGTAGGCCACCACCAGGCGCTCGTTGTTCAGGGCGAGCGGACGCACCAACGCCAGCCAGAGCTGCGACGGGTCGAGGTAGTAGTCGATGTTCTCGCGCAGCAGCTCGTACACCTGCCCGGCGCGCGAGAGGGGATCACCTAACAGGCGAAAGCGAGGTCCGTTCGGGTTGGGCGGCTGGCCCCCGAGGATCAGCCGGTACACCGCCACCCGCGCGGGGCGCAGCGTGTCCGGCAACGAGGCGGCGAGCTGCAGCATCGCCGGGCCATCGATGATGTCCAGGTTGGGATACGCGGCACCGAGCACGGCGGGGTCCACCGTGAGGAAGAAGCGCCGGGGCTCCACCTGGTAGTCCTCGATCTCGCGCTGCTCCGTGCGCACCGTCCCCGCCCCGACGTTGAAGACCTGGTCGCGGGTCACGTTCCCCTTCTGTTGCGCGGCGATGGCCGTGACCGAGAGTGGGCCAAAGCGGGCCTCCGTCTGGATCCCGAAGTTGCCGCTGGGGATCCCCGAGGTCAGGAAGCGCGAGGGGGGCGGGGTGAAGGTCACGTTCCCCACCTCGACGCGCCGCAGCATCGCATTGGGCCGCCCCTGCCAGGCCAGGAGGATCGCATTGGAGCCGTCGAATTCCCGCTGGGAGTCGTAGTCGACGTCCAGGCGGGCGCGGTCCGAGAGGCCGCCCGTGGTCTTCAGGCTGAACTGGGCGTCGATCCCCGGCGTGAAGGGGGCCCGGCAGGTGAACCCGGCCCGAAAGAGCACGCTCGTCGCGCACCGCTCGTTGCGCGTCTGCTGGGCCTTCGCCTCGAGGCGCGTCCTGAACTCGATGTTCAGGTCCGTCCCGGCCAGCCGTTCCCGGAGTCGCTGGGCGAGCGAATCGACCCCGCCGCGATGCCGGGTGGTATCCCCCGGCGATGCCACGCGCGCCGAGTCACGGCGGGGTGACTGCCCCTCGGCCCGGGGCACACCGCACAGCAGGAGCGCTCCCACCAGGACGAATCGGGGGGATCGCACCCATCGCAGGGTTCCGGGGTAGGAGCGGCGGTCCGTCGTGGGAGGCTCCGGGGCAGGACTCTATATTGTGGGCGACTGGATGGAGCCTGTGAGGCCAGGACACTTCCCAGGGGAGCCCCCACCGACCGCAGGGCACGAAAAAGGCGCGTGAAGATAATCCACAAGTACGTCCTTCGAGAGCATGTCGGCCCCCTGGTGTTCGCCCTGTCGGCGCTCACCTCCCTCATGCTACTCAACTACATCGCCAAGCAGCTCGGGAACCTGGTCGGGAAGGGGCTGTCCTGGCAGGTCATCCTCGAGTTCTTCGTGCTGTCGCTGCCCTTCACGGTCGCGATGACGCTGCCCATGGCGGTCCTGGTGGCGGTCCTGTACGCCTTTTCCAGGCTCGCGGCCGAAAACGAGATCACCGCGATGAAGGCCAACGGGATCTCCATGCGCCGCATCCTCATGCCGGTGCTGGCCTGGGGGGTGTTCTTCACGATGGCCATGATCGCGTTCAACGATCGGCTGCTGCCCGCGACCAACCATCGCCTCCGGGCCCTGCAGGGGGACATCGCCCGCAAGAAGCCCTCGTTCGCCATCAAGGAACAGATCATCAACGAGGTCTCCCCCGGCCTGTTCTTCCTGCGCACGACCCACCTGGACCAGTCCACCAACATGATGCGCGAGGTCACGATCTACGACCTCAGCGACCAGCTGCGCCGCCGCACGATCTACGCCGACAGCGGGGTGATGGCCTTTGCCGACAACGGGTCCGACCTCAAGCTCACGCTCTGGAACGGCTTCATGCAGGAGGTCCCGAAGGAGGAGCCCGCCAAGTTCCAGCGGCTCTATTTCGGCGAGGACCTGATCCGCGTGAAGGGGGTGGCGAATGCGTTTGAGCGGGACAGCTCCGATGGCTACAAGAGCGATCGCGAGATGACCGTGTGCGAACTGCAGAGCGAAGTGGCGCGGGCGGAGCGGGACTTCTTTCGCGCCCGTGAGCGTTATGACCGCGCCTCCCGGGTGGCCAAGGCGAACAAGAGCACGTCGGTCGATGTGACCGTGCCGGTGACCCCGATCCTCCCGGACACCGGGCGTATCGGTCGCGCGCGGGTCGGGTCCCTGGGGCGCACCTACTGCGACGGCGTGGGGATGGTGGATACGCTGGCGCTGCCGTGGATCCGGCAGCGCGTCCGACAGGTCGCAAACCTGCTGATGCCCTCCCCGGCCCTGGCGGCGACCATGGGTCCCCAGGACACCCTCAAGCGCGATACCACCAAGGCAAGGGTCGACAGTGCGCGACGCGCCGACTCGCTCGCCCGTGCCGCCGCCGATTCAGCCCAGCGTGCCGCGGCGGCCACGGTGACCCCGGGGGCTCCCCCGCCGCCGGTCCCTGGCGCGACCGTCGTGGACAGCACGACGCCGGCGGTCACCCCGGTCCCGGTGGTTCCGGACCCGCTGGCCCCCCAGGTCCTCCCCCCGTCGGCGGGCTTCGCCAGCACCGTGCCCGTGGCGGTGGAAATGGAAGCGGCGCGCAGCGAGATGATCCGGCAGCGCTCCAGCATCAACCAGTTTGCCGTGGAGATCCACAAGAAGTTCGCGATCTCCTTTGCCTGTATCGTCTTCGTGTTGCTCGGGGCCCCGCTGGCCCTGCGATTCCCGCGGGGCGGCGTCGGGCTCGTGATCGGAGTGAGCCTCGTGGTCTTTGCGCTCTACTACGTGGGGCTCATTGCCGGGGAATCGCTCGCCGACCGGGACAAGTTGCCCCCGTCCCTCTCGATGTGGGCCGCGAACATCATCTTCACCGTGGTCGGTCTCTACCTCCTCGCGCGCATGGAGCGGGAAGGCGGAACGGCGCGCGGCGGTGATTCGGGTCTCTGGATGGAGCGGCTGCGCGCCCTGTGGCCGTTCCGCCGGGGGCGCGCCTGATGTTCCGATGGCTCCTGCGCCCCCTCGACCGCTACGTGCTGCGTGAGTGGAGCAAGATCTTCTTCGGGACGGCCTTCGGCTTCCCGCTGATCGTCACGATCTTCGACCTCACGGACAACCTGGACAAGTACCTGCAGCGGAGCCTGCCGCCGAAGGACATCGCGTTGAGCTATGTCTTCTGGTTTCCGGAGTCGATGCTCCTCGTGATGCCGGCCGCCGTCCTCTTCGCCACCGTCTTCTCGATCGGGGCCTTCACGCGCCACTCCGAGATCACGGCGGCCAAGGCCAGCGGCCTCTC
>JAEUJL010000318.1 GCA_016794835.1 Gemmatimonadota bacterium
CACCCGGTGGAGCTGAGCGGGACGATGCCGATGATGGACTGGCTCGCGACGACGAAGGACGCGACCTGGGTCCTGCGGGACGTGGCCACGGGGCGCGAGAACATGGACGTCCACTGGCAGTTCCGGCTGGGGGAGGTCGTGAAGATCCGGATCGCGAACGACCGGACGTCATTGCACCCGATGCCGCACCCGATCCACCTCCATGGCCAGCGCTTCCTGGTCCTCTCGCACAACGGCGTCCCGCGTGCCAATCTTGTGTGGAAGGACACCGTCCTCCTCCCGGTGGGCGACGTGGTGGACGTGCTGGTGGAAATGTCCAACCCCGGGAAGTGGATGATGCATTGCCACATTGCCGAGCACCTGCAGTCGGGGATGATGGGGATGTTTGAGGTGAGGTAGGGGCGAGACGGCAGACGGCAGTTGGCAGGACCTTGATACGCGTCCCGGCGAAAGCCGGGACCCAGTGTCTTTGTTGCAGTGCGTGAGCGTGGAGTCAGCAGTTTGCTGGGGGGAGCTGGCAGACGGCGCCGGCCGCGCGATACGCGCCCCGGCGAAAGCCGGGACCCAGTGTCATTCATTTGAAGGATGCGAGAGAGCATTCGGCGGGAGAGGGTGCTCTTTGGACGAGGAACCACCGCAGTTCGCGGCCCCGGGTCGTGTGGCCCACACGGGACGCAAGCAGCACCATCAACAACTGGAGAGCACCTGCATGAGAATCCCTCGCGTCCTTGCCCTCGCCGCCTTCGTGACGCCGCTGGTCGTGCACGGCCAGCGCCCGACCCTCTCGGACACGACGCGCGCGTACGTCTCGATCGACGCACCGGTGGTCGCGATCACCAACGTGACCGTGATTGATGGCACCGGGGCCGGCCCGAAGGCTGACCAGACGGTCATCATCACCAACGGGCGGATCACCGGCGTCGGCGGGGCGGGGAGCACCGCCGTGCCGAGTGGTGCCCGGGTGGTCGACGGGACCGGGCACACGCTGATCCCGGGGCTGGTGGGGATGCACGACCACACCTTCTACACCACCGCCGCCGGGCGCCGCGCACAGCTCAACACGAGCGCGCCGCGGTTGTACCTGGCGTCCGGCGTGACGACGGTGCGCACCACCGGCTCCATCTCGCCGTACTCCGAGATCTCGCTCAAGGACCAGGTGGAGAAGGGCAAGGTCCCCGGGCCGCGCATGCACATCAGCGGGCCCTACCTCACCGGGCCGGACGACGTGGTCGAGCGGATGCACATCACCACCCCGGAGCAGGCACGGCGCGTGGTGAACTACTGGGCCGACGAGGGCGCGACCTGGTTCAAGGTCTACACCGAGATCAGCCGCGAGAACCTGCGAGCCATCACCGACGCCGCGCACAAGCGCGGTGTGAAGGTCACCGGCCACCTCTGTTCGGTCGGCTACAAGGAAGCGGTCGAGGCAAATATCGACGCCCTGGAGCACGGCCTGATGGCGAATCTGGAATACGTCCCGGGCAAGCAGGTCGATCGCTGCCCGGGGCTGGACCGCAACACCTACCTCGCGCTCGACGTGAACAGCAGCGCCGTGCAGTCGACGTTCAAGGCGATGATCGCGAAGGGCGTCGCGATGACGTCCACCCTCGCCGTGTACGAGATCTCGGTCCCCGGGCGCCCGCCCCTCGACCCGCGGGTGATGGCCGCGATGAGCCCGGACGTCCAGAAGGAGTACACCGCCACACGGGAGCGGCTCGCCGCCCAGGCGTCGACGAACACGGCGTCGTTAGGCATGCTCAAGAAGGCGATGGAGTACGAAGTCGCCTTCGTGAAGGCCGGCGGCCTCATGGCCGCGGGGGTCGACCCGACCGGCAATGGCGGGGCCCTCCCGGGCTACGGCGACCAGCGCAACTACGAACTCCTGGTGGAGGCCGGGTTCCAGCCGGGCCAGGTCGTGCAGATCATGTCCGCCAACGGCGCGAAGGTGCTCGGCGTCGACAAGGAGCTGGGAACGGTCGCCGTGGGCAAGATTGCGGACCTCGTGCTGGTCCGCGGGGAACTGGCCCGCGACCCGCTGGCCATCCGCAACGTCGTGACGGTGTTCAAGGGCGGCGTCGGCTACGACTCGCAGAAGCTGATCGGGTCGGTGAAGGGGCTGGTCGGCATTCGTTAGGCCCTGGTCGCCTGGGCGCCGCCACCGCGCGCGGCGCCCGCACGGGCCACGCCGCTGAAGACGCATGCCGTTCCTGGCGCCGGCTCGTCGCGCCCTGCCACGGCCCCCACATGACACGCGCCCGGAGCGATAGTCCGCCCCGGGCGCGTGTCCACTTTACCGCCGGCGGGGGCTACACGCCGTTCACCTCGCGCGTCGGGTTCGGCCAGCACTTGGTCGTGCCATAGGGCCGGTTTGTGAACTGGTTCGTTCCGACCTTCCACGAGAGGTTGTACCGTAGCAGGTCGTTCAGTCGATGCCCGCCCTCGAAGGCCAGTTCCTTCTGGCGCTCCGCGAGGACGTGGGCAATCGCCTGGTCCTTCGTGGTCGCGACCAGGTCCGGGAGGCTCAGCGCGCTGCGTCGCGCGTTGAGTAATGCCATGCCGGCCGCCAGCTGGTCCTGCTGGATGAGGGCCTCCGCCCGGATCAGGTTTGCCTCCACCGCGCTCGCGATGCGGATGGGAGAGACCAGGGAGGTGTACTTCCTGGTGACCCACAGCCGGACCTCGGCGTTGAACGCGCCACGGCCGGCGTCCGCCACCACGACACGCGGATCGTTCATGGCGCGGTAGGCCGGGGCGATCGTGTAGGCCCCCGTTTGCTCAGCCAGCCGCCACAACTTGTTGTGTCGCCGCGTGCTTTCCTGGCCGCGGTCGGCGTTCTTGTTGTAGCCCGCCGTCACCTGCGACGCCGCGGTCGCTGCCTCGGCCCACTTCTTGAGGTCGAGCTTTGCCCGCGCCAGCCCCACGCGCCCCAAGTTGAGCATGTCCGTGTTGTTGGCCGTTTGCGCGAGGGCGAGCCCCTCGGTGAAACGTGTCTCGGCGAGGGTGAGGGCCGTGGCCGGGGGCTGCGCCGCCCCGCCGTCCAGTGCCACTGCACAGAAGCCTTCCCCCATCATGAGCAGCGAATAGCCGGCGTAGATCTTGGCCTGCGCCATGAGGGATTGACGCCCGGTCACTTGGGCATCGGTCCACGCATTCAGCTTCTTGAACGCATCCTCGGCCTGGAACCGCGCCGTGTGCAGCGTGAGGTTCATCCCGAAGTTGCCCTCGCACGTCCCGATGGCGTAGTCGTTCTCGTCAGGCGAGATCGAGCGTTCGCCCCAGTTGGCCAGCGGGATGTTCGAGTTGGCGGTTTCGTATTCGTCCGAGTGGACCGACGACCCCCCGGCGTAGTTGCTGTACGCACACTCGAAGTCGGCAATGGCACTGCGGACCAGCACCGGCGCCAGCGACGGATCGCCAATCTGCTCCGTCGGGATCTGGCCGGGGAACTTCACATCGAGCATGTCCTTGCACGCCCCGAGCCCGAGCGCCCCCACCAGGGCGAGCGCTCCAAGGGCCGAGCGATTAATCGTCGTTTGCATCGTCTGATCCTCGCTCGTGGTTAGAAGGTGAGACGGAGCGTGGCACGGACCCGCGCCAGCTGGGGCCACGACTCCTGCGTGTATCCGAAGTTGCCCGTGACATCGGTGGAGCGGTTCGGCATGAGTTCCGGATCGATCCACTTCGCGCCGAACGAGTCCTTCTGCTTGCGCCACAGGAAGGCGAGGTTCTCCGCGGCCACCGTCAGCGAGCCGCGCGTGGCGTTCACCATCCGCGACAAGCCGGTCGGGAAGTCGTAGTTCACCGACACCGTGCGCAGGCGGGCGAACGAGGCGTCGATCATCCCCATCGCCGCGTTGCCGGTCGCCTCCAGGCGATAGCCCTCCACGATCGGGTTACCTGAGATCGATTGGTAGGCGTTCCGGAAGAACGACAGCTGCGCCCCCACGTCACCCACCGCCGCCATGTGGCCGCCCACGTAGTCCACCAGGGACAGCACGCGAATCCGCTGGCCCAGGCGCAGGGTGGCGCTGAAGGAACCGTTGTACGACGGCGTCGGCCGGCCCCAGTAGATGCGAGGCGCGTTGGCGCACGGCACCACCGACCCATCACCCTTGCCCAGGTCCTTGCCACCCTCGCACATCACGTTGCGAGCGGCAGGGAGGATGTAGGTCGGTGCGTTGGTGCAGGCGCCCCCGACGCGCGTGCACGTCGTATCCGGCCGCAGGTCGGCCTTCACGACACGCTTGATGAAATAGCTCGACGGGGCGTACCCCTCGACGTTGAACTGCTGGCTCAACGCGGACCCCACGAACGTCGGGGGAACGCCACCCAGGTCGGTGATGCGCGAGTCGTTCGTCGCGAGCGTCCCGCGCAGGTCGAGCCCCCAACGCGCCGAGCTGACCACCGCGCCATCGAGCCCGATCTCGATCCCCTTGTTCACCGTGGCGCCGATGTTGAGGAACTGGACGCCGGGGAAGCCGCGCGACGGGCGCAGCGGCGCCGAGATGATCGCGTCCTTGATCTTCTTGTCGTAGTAGGTGAACTCCAGCCCCACGCGCTGGTTGAACAGCCCGGCGTCGAAGCCGAGCTCGATCTCCTCGCCGATCTCCGGCTTCAGGTCCTGGTTGCCGAAGTTGCGCGGCGTCACGGCACCGAGCCCGCCGGAGCCCACGACGGCCCCGTAGGTCTGGATGGCCGAGAAGACATCGGGTTGCAGCCCGGCGCGGCCCCAGGCGCCCCGTGCCTTGAGCTGGGAGAGCCAGGAGTACTTGCGGAAGAACGCCTCCTCGGAGAGCACCCACGACGCCGAGAACTTCGGGTAGTAGGCGGCATCGAAGTTCGCCCCGAAGGCCGAGTTGCCATCGGCACGGACGGCAGCGGTCAGGAAGAGGCGGTTGTTCCAGGCCACCTGCTCCTGGGCGTACACGCCAAAGGTCTTGTTCTCCTGGAAGCTCTCGATGGCATCGCGGCGCGCGCCACTGCCGGCGTCGCCCGGGCCCGGGACCGGGAACTCGAAGCCCTGCGAGACCTGCTGGTCAAACTGCTTGTAGTAGTACTGGACGCCCGCGGCGGTGGAGGCGACGAGGTTGCTGCCGAGGTTCCAGTCCGCGTTGGCCCCGTAGTCCACGGTCATGAAGGTGCTGCGCAACGACTGGGACTGCTTCTGGCCCAGCGACGCGGCGAAGAACGGGTTGTAGCCCGTGGCGTCACGGAAGACGAGCTGCGACGACTTGTTGTTGGTGATGTCCGGTCCCACCGTGAGGCGATGCCGCAGCCAGCTCAGGGGCTGGTGATTGAGCTGGATGCTCAGGGTGGTCCGATCGATGTTGTCGAATCCCTCGACGCTGTTGTAGTCGTCCGGGCGATAGAACTGGAAGCCCTGGCCCGGTCCGTTCCAGCCGGTCTTGGAGGTGTCCGGCCCCGTCGGTTCGCACCAGGGGAAGTTGCAGGCCCAGAGGATCGAGGTCGTGATGGGCTGCGTCCCGGACGCGCCGCGCGTGAGCGAGCGGATGGAGCCCAGGGTCACGTCCACGCGGAACTTGTTGTCCGTCGACGCGTACCGCACGCTGCCTCGGGTGGCCAGCTTGTTCTGCCAGTTGTAGGTCACCGCGCCTTCATCGCGGTTGTAGTCGCCGGAGAAGAAGTACCGGAGCTGGTCGGAGCCACCGGAGATGCTGCCGCCGCCGGCGTACGGGGTGCCGGTGCTGAAGATGTCGGCATAGCCGCGCGACTTGCGGAACTTCTGGACGTTGAACTCCCGGATGTCGTCCGGGTTGCGATAGTCCCCGCCGCGGCGCAGGTAGTAGTTGGAGGGGTAGCGGCCGACGGGGTCGGCGAGCCAGTTCGCCCCGCCATCCATGTGCGTCTCGATGGTGGGCCGTCCGGCACGTCCCCGCTTGGTGATGATGTTGATGACGCCGTTCGACGCTTCCGTCCCGTAGATCGTGGCCGCCGACGGCCCCTTGAGCACCTCGATCGACTCGATCTCCTCGGGATTGAGGTCGTTGAGGCGGCTCGGCTTCTCCTGCCCATTGAAGCCGAACGAGGCAACCGCCGCCTGGTTGTTGGACCGCACGCCGTCGATGTAGATCAACGGCTCGTTGGAGAGGGACAAGCTGCCGGAGCCGCGGATGCGCGTGGTGCCGCCGGTGCCGATGCCACCGGAGGCGCGCATGATGCGAACACCCGGGACGTTCACCGAGAGCATGTCCTGCATCTTGGCGGGCGGGCCGGCGATCGTCAGTTGGGCGCGCACGTCGACGCTCCCGATGGCGTTGCCGAGCGAGCGCTTCTGCGCTTCCCCTGCCGTTCCCGTGACCACCACCGCGTCGAGCTTGACCGCCATCTCGGCGAGATCGATCCGGACGTCGGTTGCCCCGACGCGCGCATTGACTTCGTTGGCGATGTAGCCGAGCCGCGTGACACGGAGTCGGACCTGGTTGCCCTCGACCGAGGTCAGGCGAAACTCCCCGCGCGTGCCGGAGCGGGCGCCGCCCTGGGTGCCGACCACCTGAACGGTGGCGTCGGGTAGCGGGAGGCCTGACTTCGCGTCGTAGACCGTACCGGCGACGACGCCGGCCTGTGCGATGACAACCCCGGGGAGACATGCGGCGAGCAACACACCACGTCGCAATGCTCCGAGGACCTGCGAACCGATGCGCAACAGCATGGTGACCTCGCAGTGGAGAGGGTGGATGAACCCGACAGACGTCGTAGCATGCACCCAG
>JAEUJL010000734.1 GCA_016794835.1 Gemmatimonadota bacterium
GAGCACGCGCCTCACCCAACCGGATATCGACGGCAACGCCCTGGCATTCCTCGTGGCCGATCCCCGGTTCCTCGCGCCCACCGAACGCCACCGCGCCGTGTGGGTGGATGGCGCGCTGCACGGCACGGTGACCGCGGGCACGAGCGAAGAGCCGCCGTTCCTCCGCGGCTCGTGGCGCCTGCGTCGCGTCGCCCCCTGACCCACCGTTCCCATGCTTCAACTGCGTTCCGTCGTCGGCCTCGGCATCCTCATCCTCGTGTGCTGGGCGCTGAGCCGACATCGCGCCGCCATCCAGTGGCGCCTCGTCGCGTGGGGGGTGGCCTTGCAGTTGCTCTTTGGGGTCATCGTCCTGCTCACGCCGATCGGGACGGCGGTCTTCGGCGGGATCAACACCCTCCTGCTTCAGGTCATGAAGTTTTCGGAGGCTGGCGGCGCCTTCCTCTTCGGCGACCTCATCTTCAATAACGTCCCCGTGGGGAGCGGAACGGCCGGAGGAAACGGTCCCCTCACGGACGTCGGCCCGCAGGTCGCGCGCACCGGGGCGTACTTTGCCTTTCACGTCCTGCCGACGATTGTCTTCTTCTCGTCGCTCATGGCCGTGCTGTACTACCTCAAGGTGATGCAGCGGGTGGTGCATGGCGTCGCATGGGTGATGCAACGCACCATGCGCACCTCCGGGGCCGAGACCGTCGCGACCGCAGGAACGATCTTCGTCGGGCTCATGGAGACGCCGCTGCTGGTGCGGCCCTACCTGGAGCGCATGACGCGCTCCGAGGTATTCGCCCTGATGACCGCCGCCCTCGCGACCGTGAGCGGTGGCGTCATGGTCGCCTACGTCGGGATGCTCACGCCATGGTTCCCCGACATCGGCGGGCACCTCGTCTCCGCGTCCGTGATGTCCGCACCGGCGGCCCTGGTGGTCGCCAAGCTCATGCTTCCCGAGACGGAACGCGCCGAGACGGCGACCGGTCTCGCGGCGGACGCCGAGTTGTCGCACGACGTCAACCTGGTCGACGCCGCAGGGCGCGGCGCCTCCGAAGGGGCCATGCTCGCCCTCAAGGTAGGGGCGATGCTTGTGGCGTTCCTCGGATTGCTCGCCATGGCCAACGCAGGCATTGGATGGTTGGGCAACCTCGCCGGCATCCCCGATCTCACGTTGCAGCGCATCCTCGGCTACCTGCTGGCCCCGGTGGCGTGGATCATCGGCATCCCATGGCACGAGGCGCAGGCGGCCGGTCAGCTCATTGGGGTGAAGACCATCCTCAACGAGTTCGTCGCCTTTCGGCAACTCGCCGACCATCTCGCCGGACCGAATGCGATGGGCGAGCGGTCGGCCATCCTCACGAGTTACGCCCTCGCCGGCTTCGCCAACTTCGGGTCGATCGCCATGCAGATCGCCGGGATGGGTGAGCTGGTCCCGGCCAAGCGGACGATGCTCGCGGAACTCGCAATGCGCGCCCTGATCGGGGGTACGATCGCCGCGCTCATGACGGCGGCGGTGGCAGGTATCCTGGTCGCATGACGTCACCGCCGTTTCCCACGGTGGTGGTCTCCGGGACGCTGACGCTCGATACCACGCGGCTGCGCGGCGAGGAGCGGGTGCGCGTCCCGGGCGGTTCCGCCTTGTACGCGGCGCTCGCCGCGCGGATGATCTTGCCGGTGCGCGTCGTGGGCGTCGCGGGGAGTGACTTTCCGCTCGACGCCTTTGCGGGACGCCCACGATGGGTCGACACCAGCGCGGTCGAGGTCCTC